>JAJRWE010000084.1 GCA_024276955.1 Gammaproteobacteria bacterium | reverse complement strand
CTATGACCGCTTTAAAAAAATGTTCGATAAGTATTCGCAGGCGGCGGGCAAGGAGCAGTACCTGATCCCCTATTTCATCTCCGCCCACCCCGGCACCACCGACGAGGACATGATGAACCTCGCCCTGTGGCTGAAGGCCAATGGCTTCCGTGCCGACCAGGTGCAGAACTTCCTGCCCTCGCCCATGGCCACCGCCTCGGCCATGTATTACTCAGGCAAGGATCCGTTGCACAAAGTCAGCCGCCGCGCGCCCGACATGCCGGTGCCCAAGGGCACCCGCCAACGGCGTCTGCACAAGGCCTTCCTGCGCTACCATGACGCCAACAACTGGCCGTTGCTGCGCAAGGCATTAAAACAGATGGGCCGGGCCGATCTCATCGGCAACGGCAAGCGCCATCTCATTCCCACCTGGCAGCCCGACGGCACCGGTAACGCTAACGAAGGCAAACGGGCCTTTCGCACCCAGCACAGTGGCCTGCCTCAGGCACCCGTTGGCAAGCCGCGCCGTGCGGGAGCCCCATCAGCCAAGCCCGGCAAGTCTCGTAGCAAGCCAGCAATAAAAACCTTCAGCAAATCATCACGCAAGCCTCGCGGCCGCCGCTGACGTTTCGGGTTTTTGTTGTGGTGTATGGGTGTGGGAGCGGCTTCCGCCGCGAAACCGCGCCGGAAATGACCTTCGCGGCTGAAGCCGCTCCCACAGGGGCGTCGGTGAGGGCTTCTCTCCATGTATAAAATTCACAGTAGGAGCGGGCCATGCCATCCCGCGCCTTTGCGGATATGATCCATCCGCTTGCCGCCCGGCACTGATTGTCGCAGACTGTCCAAGAACCTGAACCCAAGGAGATCGACCCATGGCCAAATCCATCAAAGGTACGCAAACGGAAAAGAACCTGCTTATCGCCTTCGCCGGCGAATCCCAGGCACGCAATCGTTACACCTATTTCGCCGGTGCCGCACGCAAGGAAGGGCTGGTGCAGATTGCCGAGATCTTTGCCGAAACCGCCGATCAGGAAAAGGAACACGCCAAGCGTTTTTTCAAATTCCTAGAAGGTGGTGAGGTAGAGATCACCGAGCGTTTTCCCGCTGGCGTCATCGGCAATACCCTGGAGAATCTTCGCGCCGCCGCCGCTGGCGAGGAGCACGAGTGGAGCGAAATGTACCCGGCCTTCGCCAAGGTGGCGCGCGAGGAAGGCTTTCCTGAAGTTGCCGCCGCCTTCGAGGCCATCTCCATCGCCGAAAAGCAGCATGGCAAGCGTTACACCGACCTGGCCAATAATCTCGATGCAGGTCGTGTATTTCGTCGCGATGGCAAGGTGGTCTGGCGCTGCCGAAATTGTGGTTATCTGCATGAAGCGGAAGAGGCCCCGGAGGTCTGTCCGGCCTGCTTGCATCCGAAATCCTACTTCGAGTTATTGGGCGAGAATTGGTGAGTAAGGAACGTGGGTAAAGCGAAGTAAAGTTTAGAGATGTGCTCTTTAAATTCAGTTATGCTGCGATTGCTTACACAACAATAATCTTGGGAGATTATTATGGATAACCTGGAGAAATATATGGATCAGGCGATCGGTCTGGGCATGGTTTACGGCCCTAAACTGTTGCTGGCGTTGATCGTTCTTGTTGTTGGTTTGCGGCTGATTAAAGTTGTGGTGAAATTGCTTAATCGTGCCATGGAGAAAAGCCATACCGAGGATACGCTAAGAACCTTCCTGGATAATCTGTTAGGTGTTCTCCTCAAAATTTTGCTGCTGATCAGCGTCGCGGCCATGATCGGCGTTGAGACCACCTCGTTCATTGCCTTGATTGGCGCCGCAGGTCTTGCCATTGGCCTTGCCCTACAGGGTAGTCTGGCGAACTTTGCCGGTGGTCTTCTTATCCTGTTCTTTAAGCCCTTTAAGGTCGGTGATGTGATTGATGCCCAGGGGTATCTGGGCGTGGTGCGTGAGATTCAGGTATTCAATACGATTATCCTCACCCTGGATAACAAGAAAGTGATTATCCCCAATGGGAATCTTTCCAATGACTGTGTAGAAAATGTCTTTAGTGAACCCACCCGCCGGGTCGACCTGACCTTTGGCATCAGTTACAACGATGACATTCTCTTCGCCAAAGAGGTGCTGCGTAAAGTGATCACCAGTGATGACCGTATTCTGACTGACGATGATCATGCGCATGAGATTTATGTGGCGGAGCATGGTGATAGCTCCGTCAATCTGCTGGTGCGTGTCTGGGTCAATACCGAGAACTACTGGCCCGTGCACTTCCATCTCATGGAACAGGTTAAACTGACTTTCGACAAAGAAGGTATTTCCATTCCCTTCCCGCAGCGGGATGTGCATCTCTTTCAGCAGGCGGGATAAGCACTTTTTTGTTGGTCTGTGTGCGGTGCAACTGAGTATGTTTTTTTGGATTCTTACCCTGTGGTTTTCATGGCCTTCACATGACTCGTTGACATGGTGATCCTTTTGTTGATAGGCGCGGCTTATGTTGCTGATAAAACGGATCGACCCTTGTCTGTTGCGGCCATATTCACTGGGTTTTTTGCAATCCTTGGGCTGCTAAATAATGAGCCAGTTGTCGAACTTGTCATTGGATCTGCAATGATATTCATTTATTGCAGTATTTATTTTTCAATACTCGTTAAATACTCTGGCCAGGTATTTGTTTGGCTTGTAATATTGATTGTTTTCCCATTGGCATTATTCCTTTTACCAATTTTGGCGGATGTAGCATAGCTTCTGCAGACAGACCTGTAGAACATAATCCAGCAGCAGTGATTGGGTCGCGACGCCTGCACCAGGCCTTCCTGCGCTATCATAATGCCAACAACTGGACAACTAGCCGTTGTTGTGGAGTCACAAGTTACAATTTTGAACGCTTGGTAGTGAAATGGATGAATTACTCGGCTGGGTTGTTGTTGTCATTACGGCCAAAATAGAAGCCGAGGACCAAGGTTACTACGGGTAATAACAATGTTGTGGCGGCATCAAAGATATCTTTCCCGGCTTCTTTTTCTGCCCAGACGCGGGCTATCCCGGAAAGCACCGCCAAGACAAAAATAAAAAACAGAACCCACTTGGCAAAGGTTAATTTTGCTTTTGGGGTTACATCTTTTTAGTTCCCTATATTTTGTTCAGCGGCAACCACGCCCAGGTCAATTTGTTTAACGGAGCCTGTACCAGTGACCGCGGCTGATCCTGCTTGCAGGCTGCCTTCTCCATCAACCGTCATGGTTAAAGTCCAACAATCTTGGAAACCAAACGCCCTTGTTTATCGACAATTGCAAGATCCTCGTTCTTTTCCTTGGCCTCTTCCATAATCGATATCAACGCTATTGCGCGTCGTAACATATCGCTCTTATTTCCATAGGCCAGCTTTTTGGCGGCTTTGGTTAAAATTTCGTCCGCTTCCGGGGTTAATGTCAATGAGAGTCTAACGGGTTTGTCGGCCATTTCTTGTACCTCCTGGGGTATACGTAAGTTATCTGTCAATTGTACGTCAAATTGACGTAATTTATACGTGTTCTTGGGTCGTAGGGTGTAATAATCAACGGGTATTGCACCGTGAATAGCATTTGTGCGCGCATATCGAGCGTCATTCACGCCCCATAATTCCGCAGTAGCTATCGGTCAGATATCCCACTCATGTACCGGCAGGCCGCTGTTTTGGCGTTTAAGATAGGCGGCCAGCAGGGCGTGCATGTCCGGACCGTGGCGGGCGACGTAGGCACGCTGCCAGGCGGCGCCGTTGCAGGCGTTTTTTACTCGCGATTCGATAATCCCCAGGTAGTGCTCTGCTTCGCTGCGTTCGATGTCCAGCGCCTCCAGCCCCTGCGCGGCCAGCGGCAGTAGTGTCTTCAACAGCAGTGATCGGACCGGTTGCTTGTGACCATCCAGCCAGGTGATCTGGGCGTCGAGGCCATGGCGGGCGGCGGCATAAAAATTGTCACGCGCGATGGGAAAGGAGAGCCGGGTTTCGGCGGCCTCATCCTGCCGGCTCAGTGCCCAGCTGAGGCCGTAGTAAAAGGCGGCATTGGCCACGGCATCAACGACGGTGGGGCCCGCGGGTACTACGCGTTGCTCGATACGCAGGTGGGGCTTACTTCCACTGAACCCAATTAGCGGCCGATTCCAGCGCCACAGGGTGCCGTTGTGCAGGCGCAGGTGGGCGAGGTGCTCGGGGGGGGCATCGAACAGCACCGGCAGCAGTACCGGAAAATGTTCGAGGTTTTCTGTGAACACCTCCTGCAGCGAGGCCCGCGCGTAGCCAGAGCCGAAGCTGACACGGCGCATGGGGCCGTGGGCGTCTTCTTCGTAGCCGCCGACTTCTACCGATTGCTCAAACAGGGGGATGCGCGTCTCGGCCCACAGGTCGTGGCCGAACAGGTAGGGCGAATTGGCGCTCACGGCCACCAGGGGCGCGGAGGCAATGATGCTGGCGTTGTAGGCGCGCGCGGCAAGTTCGGGGGCCACTTGCAGGTGGATCTGAAAGGAGGTGGTGGCGGATTCCAGCATCACATCGCTATGTTCGGCGCGCAGGATGTCGTGGCCGTGGATATCGAGACGTAGCGGGCGGCCGCCGCGCAGGCGCAGGATCTCGGTGTTCAGCGCGTGGTAGCGGTTCATGGCGGAGAGATTGGCGGGGCTGAGGTCGGCGTCACGGACGGTGGGCAGGATGCCGATCATGGCCAGCTCCAGCTGCATTTCATGGGCGGATTTGCGTGCCTGCCGCCAAGTCTGTTGAAGGCCGCTGGTCATGTGCGAGAGGATGTGGCCGCTCAGTGGCAGAGGCTCGATATTGAATTCGACGTTGAAAGTGGCCAGCTCGGGAACCACCAGCGGGCTGCCCAGGCGTTCGATGAAGCGGGCGTTGACGGGAGCGGGCCGCAGCTGTGCATCCACCAGCCAGGCCTCCAGTTCGAAGCCTGCCACGGGCGAGCCGGGATCGAAGTGGCCCTGCTCGAACCACTCAGCGAGCAGGGCGGTTTCCTCTGCCAGCCGCTGGTGGAAGGTGTTGAAGTCTTGCCGGCAGAAGCAGGCGTCGTCGATTTCCTGGCCCATGTGTCCTCAGTGAGTTGCCGGGGGTCAGTAAAGTTATGTGCCAAAAAGCCCTGAGCGTCTACCCCCTGTTTTCGTCCGGCGGGCGGCGAAGCGCAGGGCGGGGCCGTTTTCGCCGCCCCCGCGCAACAGGTATACTGTGCGGTCACTTTCTCCAGGCCATAACAAGTATCTACTCATGTCAGCGAAACCGGATGTATCGACCTTTCAGGGGATGATTTTTGCCCTGCAACAATACTGGGCGGAACAGGGCTGTGTGATCCTGCAGCCGCTGGACATGGAGGTGGGTGCGGGCACCTTTCATCCCGCCACCTTCCTGCGCGCCATCGGCCCCGAGCCGTGGAGTGCCGCCTATGTGCAGCCCTCGCGCCGTCCCACCGACGGCCGCTACGGCGAGAACCCCAACCGTCTGCAGCATTACTACCAGTTCCAGGTGGTGATCAAGCCGTCGCCGCTGGAGATCCAGGAACTGTATCTGGGCTCGCTGAAGATGCTGGGGTTGGACCCGCTGGAGCACGACATCCGCTTCGTCGAAGACAACTGGGAATCCCCCACCCTGGGCGCCTGGGGTCTGGGCTGGGAGGTGTGGCTGAATGGCATGGAGGTGACCCAGTTCACCTATTTTCAGCAGGTGGGCGGGCTGGAATGCAAGCCGGTAACGGGCGAGATCACCTATGGCCTGGAGCGCATCGCCATGTATTTGCAGGGCGTGGAGAGCGTTTACGATCTGACCTGGGCGAAGGGCGGGGCGCCCGAGGGTCCGCAGGCCAGGATCAGCTACGGCGACGTGTTCCACCAGAACGAGGTGGAGCAATCGGCCTACAACTTCGAGTATGCCGACACCGAGGCCCTGTTCAAGGCCTTCGATGCCTGCGAACGCGAATCGCAGCGCCTCATCGAGGCCGGTCTGCCGCTGCCGGCCTATGAGCAGGTGCTCAAGGCCTCGCACAATTTCAACCTGCTCGATGCCCGCCACGCCATCTCCGTCACCGAACGCCAGCGCTATATCTTGCGCGTGCGCGCCCTGTCGCGCGCCGTGGCCCAGGCCTATTTTGATGCCCGCGAGAAATTGGGTTTTCCCATGCTGGAGGGGGCGAAGGCTTGAGTCTTCAACATCCAACGCAAAGGCGCCAAGACGCAAAGGGCGCAGAGAAAAAATCTTTAATTAAAAAAACTTTGCGGCCTTTGCGACTTCGCGCCTTTGCGTTGAAAAAAGACCGTCAATACGAGTGAATACACAAATGAATACCCGCGATCTGCTGATCGAAATCGGTACCGAAGAACTGCCGCCCAAGGCCCTCAAGCGCCTCTCCGAGGCCTTCGGCGCCGGCATCAAAGACGGCCTGAAGGGCGCTGATCTGGCTCACGGCGAACTGAGTCTGTACGCCAGCCCGCGCCGCCTGGCGGTGCTGGTGAAGGGCCTCATCGAGGCCCAGGCCGAGAAGACCATCGAACGCCGCGGCCCGGCGCTGATCACCGCCTTTGGTGAAGATGGTTGCCCTACCAAGGCCGCCGAGGGCTTTGCCCGTTCCTGTGGCCTGAGTTCGGTAGACGACCTCGACCGCATCGAGACCGACAAGGGCGCATGGCTCATGTACCGTACCGAGCAGCCCGGTCAGCCCACCAGCGACCTGATCCCGGACATCGTGCGCTCGGCGTTGGACAAGCTGCCCATCCCCAAGCGCATGCGCTGGGGTGCGCTGGAGGTCGAGTTTGTGCGCCTGGTGCACTGGGCGGTGCTGCTGTTCGGCGATGAGGTGATCGAGACGGAAATCCTTGCCGTGCGTAGTGGGCGTGAGACCCGCGGCCATCGTTTCCATCACCCGCACACGCTCTACATCGCTGAGCCGGAGGGCTACGCCCCGCTACTGGAGACCGAGGGTTTTGTGGTGGCCGACTTCGCCGTACGCCGCGAGGCGGTGCGCGCGCAGGTGCTGGAGGCGGCAGAGGTGCTCGGCGGCAGTGCAGTGATCGACGAAAGCCTGCTCGACGAAGTGACCGCAATGGTGGAATGGCCGACGGCCATTGCCGGGGATTTCGAGGCGCGCTTCCTCGACGTGCCGGCCGAGGCCCTGATCTCCACCATGAAGGCCAATCAGAAGTATTTTCACGTCGTCGACGCTAACGGCAGATTGATGCCCCACTTCATCACCGTGGCCAACATCCACAGTCGCAATCCCGAACTGGTGCGCGAGGGCAACGAACGCGTGATCCGTCCGCGCCTGTCCGATGCCGAATTTTTCTGGACCCAGGACCGCAAACACCGGCTCGACAGCCACATCGAACGCCTGAAGACGATCCTGTTCCAGAAGCAGCTCGGCACCCTGTACGACAAGGTCGAGCGCGTGGCCGGGTTGGCCGGTGATATCGCCGACAGCCTGGATGGCAACCGCGTGTGGGCTGAGCGCGCCGCCTGGCTGGCCAAGTGTGACCTGATGACCGAGATGGTCTACGAATTCCCCGAACTGCAGGGCATCATGGGTCGCTACTATGCGTTACACGACGGCGAAGCCGAAGAGGTGGCGTTGGCCCAGGACGAACAGTACCTGCCGCGCTTTGCCGGCGACGAACTGCCCGCCACGCCCACCGGCCAGGCGTTGGCCATCGCCGACAAGCTGGACACCATCGTCGGCATGTTTGGCATTGGCCAGCCGCCTACCGGTAGCAAGGATCCCTTCGCCCTGCGCCGCGCCGCGCTGGGCCTGCTGCGTATCATCATCGAGCGCCAGCTGCCGCTGGATCTGCCGGCGCTGATCGGGCGGGCGGCCGAGGGCCTTGGCGAACGGCTTACGGCCAGGGACGTCGCCCCCCAGGTGTTCGATTTCATGATGGACCGCCTGCGTGCCTATTATCACGACAGCGGCGTGAGCCCGGACGTGTTCGATGCCGTGCACGCCCAGCGCCCCACCCAGCCCTACGATTTCGACCGCCGGGTGCGGGCCGTCAACCACTTCCGCAGCCTGGCCGAGGCCGACAGCCTGGCCGCCGCCAACAAGCGCATCTCCAACATCCTGCGGCAGGCGGATGAAAAGGGTATCGAGGTGTCGTCCGAAGTGGATGCCGCAAGGCTGGTCGAGGTGGCGGAAAAGACCCTCGCCGAACGCCTCGCCGAGCTGGAGCAGGAAGTCACCCCCCTGTTCGATGCTCGCGACTATGAACCGGCCCTGGCCCGCCTCGCCGACCTGCGTGAGGCCGTGGACCGCTTCTTCGACGACGTGATGGTGATGGTGGACGACGAGGCGCTGCGCGCCAATCGCCTGGCCCTGCTGGCGAAGCTGCGCAACCTGTTCCTGCGCGTGGCGGATCTTTCGCGCTTGCAGGGATAGTTTTCCGGCAATGTAGGGTGGGCACTGCCCACCATGACGATGTCGGGTAAATTTTTGGTGGGCAGTGCCTACCCTACAATAGGCTTTTTCTCGTTGCATTGCTCGCGGGGCAGCGCCCCGGAGACAACCATGCAACACTATGAATCCTACCAGGCATGCTCGACGCCGTGCAGACCTTCCACGCCAAACATGATTTCAAGAACAAGGGTGGCGAGGAGATGATCTACCGCATCGCCAAGGGCATAACTGTAATTAGGGGTCTTCCTCGAATTAATGGCAATATTGGTGATTGTTCGAGCCCGACCCCCTTGACTGCTTATTGATAATATGGTTAGGATTGATCGATAAATTACTGTCACATTTGCGGCATAATAGTATAGTTCCATTTTGGTAGAGTATCGTGAAAAATGACCGTTTTTCGAATAACTGCTTTCATGGTGTCGGAGGCGCTACGGCCGGTTTCGTAGACCTT
>JAJRWE010000083.1 GCA_024276955.1 Gammaproteobacteria bacterium | reverse complement strand
GGTTTGATACACTGCCATCAAGCCGTCACTGGAGGTTGATTTATGTCAACAGTAAAGCAAGACGTGAAAGAACTCATCGATCATCTACCCGAAGATGCCAGCATCGAGGATATTCAATACCACCTCTATGTATTGGAAAAGGTCCGCCGGGGGCAGGCGGATATCCGCAATGGACGACATTTCAGCAGCAAGGAAGCCAAGGAGCGGCTGAGCAAATGGTTGAAACCCTGATCTGGACGCAAGAAGCACTGGATGACATTGATGCCATTGCTGAATTCATTGCCCGTGATTCACCAACCCATGCGCAGCAGGTTGTCGAACGACTCTTCGAATTGGGTGATGCCATCGTTGACCAGCCAAGGGCTGGCCGTGTCGTTCCGGAACTTGGAAATGCCGATATCCGTGAGCGCTTTCTGTATAGCTATCGGTTGATTTATGAAATGAGCAACGATGTGATTTTAATCCTGGCTGTGATTCATGGCAAACGCTTGCTGGAGGAGAGGTTTGACGGAAGATGATTAGGAGCGGGGGTATGAACACAAAGGGTGCAGTAAGTAGGTTGGGGTGAGGTACGAACCCCAACAGCGGTGGTGCAAAAAATCCTCATGGAGATGAGAAATGCACTATCGACGGACCGATATCGCAGGCGGAACCTATTTCTTCACCGTAAACCTGGCCGAGCGGAGGCGCACGTTACTGGTAGATCATGCGGATATGTTGCGAACGGGGAATATGGCAGCGGGTAGGTTGGGCAAAGGAACGAAGTGACATGCCCAACGGGATATATGGAGATGTTGGGCACGCTACGCTTTGCCCACCCTACACGGGGAGAATGAGCTTTGTCAGAGACAAAGGCTATCGCTTTATTGATTGATGCTGACAATTCTCCGGCAAAATCGATACAGAAAATACTTGCTGAATTGGCGCGGCATGGAAAAGTAAATATCCGGCGAGCATATGGAAACTGGACTTCCAGTAATCTGAAGGGCTGGGAAGCTGTGCTCCAAGATCATGCCATTCAACCGATTCAGCAGTATGATCTTACCAAAGGGAAAAATGCGACTGATATCGCTATGGTGATTGATGCGATGGATGTTCTTTATACGAAGAAGGCAGATACTTTTTGCATTGTAACTTCTGACTGCGATTCTGCGCCTTTAGCAACACGCATTCTTTCGGATGGAAAAACGGTTATTGGTTTTGGGGAAAGGAAAACACCTTTGGCATTTGTGAATGCCTGTTCCACATGTCCAATATAACCTTTTGTTGGGAGCTTGGCGGAGGTTATTGGCACCTCGCAAGATTTAAGCCCTTGGCGCAGAATTTTCTGGAAAATAATCATAAAGTTACGGCGTTGTTGAGGGATGTCAGTCATGCCGATAAATTTATTGACAAAACTACCGTTAGTTATTTTCCCGCACCCAGGTGGCAGGCCAAAAGAAAATACACTGCGCCAACCATTAGTTATGCCGATATTATTTCCCGCTGTGGATACGATTGCGAAGAATCACTGCTGCCTCTTGTCCGGCAATGGCGGGAACGGCTTCAGGACTGCAAGACGGAATTGCTTATTGCCGATCATTCTCCAACGGCGTTGCTTGCAGCAAGAACATTGAATTTGCCGGCAACGATTTTGGGTGCGGGTTTTTTTTCACCGCCACTGGAATATCCAATGCCGTCACTGACCCCCTGGCTTGATACCCAGCCATTTTTTTGAAATCTATTGAAAATGACGTGTTAAACGTGATTAATCGTGTTTTATCTTTGTTTGATACACCGAAGTTGGATTATTTATATCAGCTGCTCGAGGTCGACGAAAATTTTTTGTGTACTTTTCCTGAGCTTGATCATTATGACAGCCGAGACCCAGGTGCTTTCTGGGGGCCTCAATTTGATATAAGCAATGGTGTGGCTGCGTATTGGCCAGAAAACCGCAAGAGAAATATCTTTGTCTACACCATGCAAGGCTATGCTTTTTTACAACGCCTGCTGATGAGTTTTGGGGAGGTCGATGCGAATTTCCTGGTGCATTGCGTCGGTATGGACGAAGAGACCGCAAACCAATATACACAAAAAAATGTCCGCTTTTCATCAGATCCCGTTCAGCTGAAGGGGATCGAGAATAGGGCCGATCTGGTGATTTGTCATGCCGGTCATGGAACCGTTGCGGCCAGCTTGCTCATGGGCATCCCTTTGCTACTATTGCCGACCCAGCTTGAACAACTCTTGCTGGCAAATAAGCTCAGTGCTTTAAAATTGTCTGCTGTTATCGATATGAGAGATGTACAGCCGGATTTGTCCAGTCGATAAAGTTTGCCCTGGACAATGATGGGTGCAGGCGGCGGGTTGGTATGTTTGCCAACCATTACGCAGACTTTGACCCTGACAGACAGCTGGAAAATATTGCGATTGCTTGCGAGAAAATTTTGATGTGATAATGTCAGCGCGGCAATATGTCGCCTATTACTTGTTGCTGGGCAGTGCCCCCCCTCCCCCCCGAAAAATTGAGCAATGACTGAAACAACCGAACTCAACTACGAAGGCGTCGAGCAACTCCCCCTCAAGGAGTTCACCGAAAAGGCCTATCTCGACTATTCCATGTACGTGATCATGGACCGCGCCCTGCCGCATATTGGCGATGGCCTCAAACCTGTGCAGCGGCGCATTGTCTATGCCATGTCGGAACTGGGGTTGAAGGCGACGGCCAAGTACAAGAAGTCGGCGCGCACCGTGGGTGATGTGCTGGGTAAGTTCCACCCGCACGGTGACTCGGCCTGTTATGAGGCGATGGTGCTGATGGCGCAGCCGTTTTCGTATCGCTATCCGCTCATCGATGGGCAGGGCAACTGGGGTGCGCAGGACGATCCCAAGTCTTTCGCCGCCATGCGTTATACGGAGTCGCGGCTGGCGAAATATGCCGAGCTGCTGCTGTCGGAAGTGGGGCAGGGCACGGTGGACTGGGAGCCCAATTTCGATGCCACCCTGGAGGAGCCGTCGGTGTTACCGGCGCGGGTGCCGAATCTGTTGCTCAACGGCACCACCGGCATCGCTGTGGGCATGGCCACGGATATCCCGCCGCACAATCTGCGTGAGGTCGTTGCGGCCTGTGTGCATCTGCTGGAGGAGCCCAAGGCCACGTTGGAGGATCTGTGCGAATTCGTACAGGGGCCTGATTTTCCCACCGAGGCGGAGATCATCACCCCGCGCGCCGATCTGCTGAAGATGTACGCCAAGGGTGGCGGCTCGGTGCGCGCGCGCGCGGTGTGGGAGCAGGAGGACGGCGCGGTGGTGATCACGGCGCTGCCGCATCAGGTTTCCGGCTCCCGGGTGCTGGAGCAGATCGCGGCGCAGATGCAGGCCAAGAAGCTGCCGATGGTGGAGGATCTGCGCGATGAGTCGGATCATGAGAATCCCACCCGGCTGGTGATTGTGCCGCGCTCCAATCGTGTCGATCTGGAGGAGGTGATGAAGCACCTGTTCGCCACCACCGACCTGGAGCGCAGCTACCGCGTCAACATGAATATCATCGGTCTCGACGGCCGCCCAAAGGTCAAAGATCTGCGCAGTCTGCTCAGTGAGTGGCTGGTGTTCCGCACCGACACCGTACGTCGCCGGTTGGAATATCGGTTGCAGAAGGTCAAGCGCCGCCTGTACCTGTTGGATGGCCTGCTGGTCGCCTTCCTCAATCTTGACGAAGTGATCCACATCATCCGCACCGAGGATGAGCCCAAGGCCGTGCTGATGCGGCGCTTCAATCTCAGCGAGGAACAGACGGACTACATCCTCGACACCAAACTGCGTCAGCTGGCACGCCTGGAGGAGATGAAGATCCGCGCCGAGCAGGAGGCGCTGGCCGCCGAGCGCGACAAGCTGGAAAAGATCCTCGGCTCGAAGCAGCGTCTGAAGACCCTGGTGAAGAAAGAGCTGCTGGCCGATGCAGAGGAATACGGTGATGCACGCCGCTCGCCCATTGTCGAGCGCGAGGCGGCCCAGGCGCTGGACGAGACGGCGCTGATCAGCGCTGATCCGGTGACCATCGTGCTGTCGGAGAAGGGCTGGATACGCGCCGCCAAGGGCCACGAGGTGGATGCCATGGCGCTCAATTACAAGGCCGGCGATGCCTTCCGTGCTGCTGTCACCGGGCGCTCCAACCAGCTGGCGGTGTTTCTCGACAGCACAGGGCGTTCGTACTCGATTCCGGCCCACACCTTGCCCTCGGCCCGTGGCCAGGGCGAACCGCTGACCGGGCGGGTGAATCCGCCCGACGGCGCACAGTTCGTCGATGTGCTGACGGGCAGGCCGGACGACCGCTACCTGCTGGCCTCGGACGCCGGCTATGGCTTCGTCACCAAGCTGGAAAACATGTTCGCCAAGAACAAGGGCGGTAAGGCGCTGCTGAATCTGCCGCGCGGAGCGAAGGTGCTGCCGGTGTGCCCGGTCACGGACGTGAATACTGACTGCATCGCCGCGGTGACCACCGAGGGCCGCTTGTTGGTGATCCCCCTCAGCGAGCTGCCGGAGATGGCCAAGGGCAAGGGCAACAAGATCATCGGTATTCCGGCGGCGCGGGTGCTGGATCGCGAGGAGTACGTGGTGGGGATTGCCGTGGTGCCGGCGGGCGAGAGTCTGACGGTTTTGTCCGGCAAGCGACACCTGACGCTGAGGGCTAAGGACCTCGAACACTATGCCGGTGAACGCGGCCGCCGGGGCGCCAAGTTGCCGCGCGGTTTTCAGCGCGTCGACGGCGTGCAGGCGGGCGAGCGCTGATTTGAAATTCGCCGTCTCAGGCCCTAATGTGATAGGGCATGGATAACGTAGTGACGATACATTGATAGATATCCCAGAGTGGCTGGACTGGTTGCCTGTTGCCAGAAAAAAAGGCGGAGAGATAGCACCGCGGATATTACCGATGCCGCTGGAGTTGTCCGCGTTGCGGACCCGTAGTGGGTTTTCTCGTCAGAAGGACAAGCTGTTGCCGCCACCCGAGTCTTGGCGTGAACTGAGCGAGTATCCCATTGAGCTGTTGCGTGAAATCGACCGCTATCTGAAGCGTATCAAT
>JAJRWE010000082.1 GCA_024276955.1 Gammaproteobacteria bacterium | reverse complement strand
AGCTATTGCTCGATGAATTACAGCCTGCAGGAATACGCCAATAACGTCGTGCACACCCTGTGGGAGGTGTGCCGCGCCGAGGGCCTGCCGCAGCCGCACATCATTACCGAATCCGGCCGCGCCCTCACCGCCCACCACGCCATGCTGATCACCGAGGTCACGGACGTGGAGCAGGCCGTCAGCGACACGCCCATCGCCCCGCCCGCAGCCGACGAGCCACAGATCCTGCACGATCTGTGGCAGGGCCTGCAGGCCCTCGACACGCCCGGCGCCACCAAGGCGCGCTCGGTGGTGGAGATCTACCATGACGCCGTGCACTGGCTGGCCGAGGCGCAGACCCTGTACGTACACGGCGTGCTGGGCATGGCCGCCAAGGCGCGCGCCGAGGCGCTCTATTTCGCCACCTGCGCGCGCATCCGCGAGCGGCTCAACCCCGGCGTGCGTGCCCAGCGCGAAATCCTCGACGAACTCAACGAAAAGCTGGCCGACAAATACTTCTGCAACTTCTCCCTGTTTCAGTCCATGCCGGACGTGTGGGCCATCGAGCAGGTCTTCCCCATTGTGCCCCTGCACCGCCACGACGAGCCGCCCGACCGCCGCGGCACCCTGCTGGACATCACCTGCGATTCCGACGGCCGCATCGACCAATACGTGGACGGCGAGGGCCTGGAGACCAGCCTGCCCCTGCATGCGCTGCGTGACGGCGAGCCCTACTGGCTGGGCATCTTCCTGCTCGGCGCCTATCAGGAGATCCTCGGTGACATGCACAACCTGTTCGGTGACACCAACGCCGTGGACGTGCGCCTCGATACCGATGGCCGCCACCAGCTGGCGCACATCCAGCACGGCGATTCGGTCGCGGCGGTGCTGCGCCATGTGCACTTCGAGCCGGCCGGGCTGCTGGACAGCTACCGCACACAACTGGCCGCCACCACCCTGCCCGCCAAGACACAGGCGGCCTGTCTGGCCGAATTGGAGGCCGGGCTGAGCGGTTACACCTATCTGGAGGATTGACGGCGGCAACGGCAGCATCAAGGGTGCTTTTAATGATAGATTGCAGCAAACGCGCTACCATTGACAAAGCGTTGTCAATAAATGGGCAGGGATGCTGGCATATTCTGCACTTGGCAGCCCGCCCGGCATAATGAGCCCATCACTAATACAGAAGGAACGACAATCATGAAACGTCATTTGCAGCGAATCGGCACACGGACCCTGGCTCTGCTGACGATATTGATTTTCATCACCCCGGTAACAGCCAGCGCCGATGAGACCGCCACTGACGGCGAGACCTACACGCCCCGCGGCAGCATTGCGCGCACGGCCTTCACTACCCGTATCGAGGATCGCGAGCCGGTCGACAACCTGGTGCGCGTCCCTAACTCGGTAGACCGTATCTATTTTTTCTCCGACCTGCGCGGGTTGGACGGCGAGATCATCACCCATCGCTGGGAGTACAATGGCCAGGTGATGGCCGAGGTGAAGTTCCGCGTCGGCAGCGGACCGCGCTGGCGCGTCTACTCCAGCAAGAACTTACTGCCAGAATGGACCGGCAAGTGGACCGTGGTGGTGCTTGATGAATCTGACTGGCCGTTGAAGGCCAGCATGTTTGAATATTTCGATGCGTCACAGGATGCGGCGCCCGCCACTCCACAGGATGAGACTCCCGTCATCACTCAATAAACCCCCGGCCGAAGTACCCATGACAGGCACCCCTCAGGGTGCCTGTCTTTTTTTCCACCCTCCGATTCAGCCCACATTCACTTAACCGTTCTCAGAATGCGGAACTATCAGGTGCGCCGAATTCAGCACGCAGGCGTGACTGGCGATGGGAAGATGAATGAAGCCCCCCTTCAAAGTCGCTCAGCAGGAGCCGATAACAGCGGTATCGACGCCCCCGCGATAAATTTCTCTGGGAGCCTGTCGGGCCTAAGGGAAAGCCAGGAATTTTCTATCGAATTCCTGGCCGGCGAACGTGGAGAAATGAAGATTTTTAGAATATTCTAATTTACTGACACTCAAGTGAGTTACTGACAGAAACCAAGCGGAGTCATCGAGACAATGAAAGACCACATCTGTACCTACTGCGGCCACGTCGGCAAACCCGTTCCGCAAAGCTACGAAAGCTTCTTCGTCGATGCCTTCATCTGGGGCGTCGTCGGCAGCTTTGCGCTGATGACCGGCATCATTCCCCTGCTGATCATCCCCGCTGGCTGGACGGTCTATCACATTCTCAAGTTCAACACGACCAAGTGCCCCGAATGCCTGAGCCTGGACATGGTTTCTCTCAACAGCCGCAGGGGCCTTGAGACGCAAGAGCAGAAGAAGAATCCCATCAAGGTCTGGCGTGCCGACGAGGCCCAGAGCAGCAAGTAAATCCTCCGAACGACAAAAAGCCCCGGCTGTCACCACCGCCGGGGCTTTTCGTTGCCGGTCTCTTGCCGGTCTCTTGCCGGAAAAATACGACTACCTGTCGGAATAAAAAACCTTGATCAGGGTCTTGGCGCCCGGCAGCACGCGCTGCAGCATTTCACGCTCCGCCTCTCGGAAGTAGTTCGCCATGCGGTGCACACCCACGTGCGGCTCCTCCGGCGTGAAGAAATTGATATTACCCTGCTCGGCACAATAATATGCCGACATCAACTCCGCCTCGCCCCAGCCGGGCAGGTTCTTCTTGTAAAAGGCCACAACGGCATCGTAATCATCCGCGCTGATAAGCTCCATGACCGGCAAACCCGCGTACCCTGCCGGTCGTTCCGCAACGGCATAACTGCGAATCACCACCGCCCCGGGATAGACCGGGATACCGACCTGATCGATTTCGGGAATCGCCGCCTGACGAATGCCCTCGGCCAGGTAGCTCTCCTCCATGCCGGCCGGAATCGTAGCCTTTGGCGCATAAGATTCGGCCGCCAGCATGGCCGAGGTCAGGCCCGCCACAACGATGGCCAGCTGCAAAAAAAATTTCATCAAAAAGTCCTGTGATGGCCGGATAACGGCGGGCAGCAACGGGGCAACCTATTTCAGCGGAGACCAGGAACCGGTGTAATCCGCCACGTCCTTGTCCGCCAGACGGCCGCCAACATAGAGCTTGTTCACCTCGTCACGCGTGATGGGGCGGTCATTGCCATCGGCATCCTGGTACTGCCACTCCCCCTGGATGCACAGTTCGAACAGGGTCACCATGATGTCGTCAAAACGAATCGCATGCTCCGTGGCCTGGCGTTTGAAATCCTCCAGGCTCAGGCTGTGGCCGCCCTTGTCGAACTCTTCCCGGGCCAGCGCCGCGAGGGCGATGTCCCACTTGGGGATTTCCTCATCAAATTTTTTCAGCTCTTCAATCACGTCGTATCCTCTTAATGCGCTATTGATGCACTACCCGTTCCGTTCACTCTTCTCCGCACATGCTATACACAAGCGGGCCGCCGGATCAATGTTCAGTCGGGCCAGAGCGATGGATGCATCACAATCCCGGCAATAGCCGTATTCATCATCATCGATAGCGGTCAGTGCCGTGTTAATGCGCTGCAACGCCAACCCCCGCCGCCGAACGGCCTCCTGCGACATGGCCTGTCCCTGCAGGGCATCCATACGAGACAGCCTGCCGACCCGTGTCTGATCCAGCTCCACGGTACGGGCAGCCGTCGCCCCCGTTTCCGCCATTCCTTGCAGCTTTGCCCGCCGCTGCAGTAACAAATGGCGAAAATGCGTCAAATCGAGTTTCGAGTCATCCCTCATGGCGTCAGCCTCGATAGGCCTCGGCAGAGGAGAGGTACGCCCGTTCCTGCGGCGTGTCCTCGCGACCGAGAATGACATTACGGTGGGGGAAACGCCCAAAGCGGCGAATGATTTCACGATGATGTTCGGCAAACTGCAAATTCTCGTTCAGGCCCGCAGCCTGAAACAACATCATGCTGCGATCCTGATCCACCAGGCTCTCACTGTGCATGAAGGGCATATACAGAAAGGCCTTTTGCAGATCATTGAGGGATTGATCAAAACCCCGTCCAATGGCCCGCCCGGCCACCTCGCGCGAGGCCGTCTCCGAGGAAACACTCTCCGCCCGGCCGCGAAACATGTTCAATGGGAACTGATCCATGCAGATCACCAGCGCCAGAGCGCCCTCGGCGGTCGCCTCCCAAGCCGACAGATCCCCCTCGTGGGCCGCCTGCCAGACCGGCAAAAACCGCTCCGTGAGTTCGGCATCGAATGCCGGCGTGGATTGAAACCACAGCGGCTGCACCCGTGCAGAAAACCAGAATTCCACAATCTCTTCAGCGCTCGTCACGACATCCTCCTAATCCGGAAAGGGAATCCCACAACCGGTCACTGCGCAGTAACCACGCGGATTTTTTGCCAGATACCGCTGATGATAGTCTTCCGCGGGATAGAACACCGGGGCATCCACAATTTCAGTGGTGATCACGCCCCGGCCCGCCGCCGTCAAGGCGGCTTGATACCGCTCCCGTGATGATTCGGCCGCCTGTCGCTGTGTGGCGTCAAAGACGTAAATCCCCGAACGATATTGCGTGCCCACGTCATTGCCCTGGCGCATGCCCTGGGTGGGGTCATGACCTTCCCAGAACAGGCGCAGGAGGCGCGCATAGTTCACGCGCCGCGGATCGAACACCACATGCACCACTTCATTGTGCCCGGTAAGCCCGGAGCAGACCGCTTCATAGGTGGGGTTCGGCGCGCCCCCTGCCGCATAGCCAACGGACGTCGCGGACACGCCCTCGCATTGCCAGAACAGCCGCTCCACACCCCAGAAACAGCCCATGCCGAACATGGCTTCCTGCCGATCCGGCAACCCCTCTCCCGGCTCGCGTCCTCGGTGCATCATCCTAGATTAATCGGTTGAACGGCCTGCCCAGTGGTTCTGAGCGTTCGTCTGACGTAGCAAAGCTTCCGCTCCTGCTCACGCCCCTTACCTGCGTCCATGCAGGCAAAAAATGAGTTAATGGCCTTGTTCCTTAACGAGTTTTTTTGCATAGTCACGACTGCATGGATGCAGAAGGTAGGGCAATGCATGGAGCAATTGCCGAGGCTGGCTCTCAGAGCTGCTGGGCAGGTCGTAGCGTCCTCACCCTGCAGGTGAAGTCTGGCTTTCAGGTGAATTCGTTGATGACCATACACTTAGACTTACCTCGAAGCGGTCAACGGATTAATCTAGGATCATGCCATCCCCTCAGTGACCCTGTTCTGATACCTGCCGGAGACCGCCCGCCACCCGCCGCAGGCGTTCCACCACCGCCGTGCGACCCGGCACGCCCAGCAACGCGGCAACCTCGTCCCAGCGGCGCCTCTGCAGCAATTTGGCGACCAGCAGCCGCTGTCCGGCAGCGTCCAGTATACAGGCCGGATCGGCCAGGGTTCGCAAGGCCTGACGATGCAATGCGCCCAGACAATCCTCGAAACCGCGCGCGCCACAGGCGAAGTCGCGCACCGTCTGGCTATCCCCGGCGTACAGCGGCGCCTCCACGGCCATTTCGTCACCACTGCGACGCAGCAATTGCGCCGCCAGCCGCGGCTCCAGTTCGCGCAGGGGATCACCCAGTTGCAGGGCAAAATCGGCCAGAAAGCATGCACGGGCAGCGGTGAAGATCGCCTCCCCCCTTTCACTCAAGGCCCGCAGCAACATCACGGAATACGTGCCGCTGGCGTGGTCACGGCTGAAGCCCATCCGTACGGGCAGCAATTTCTCGTTATGCCAGAACGCCAGCAGGTCTTCGCTGGCGCCGAAGCTCGCACCAAGCAGATCGAAACCATCGATCTCCGCCTGCCGGCGAACGTGCTGCAGCAGTCGTTTCCCCAGCCCCCGGCGCTGCGCCGCCGGATGCACGGCGATACGCATCACGCGTGCACAGCGCAGGCGTGCACCGTCGCTCAGCCCCAGGTGCGCCGCCAGTGATTGCGGGATCAGGTGCCCGCGCGGGCGGCGTTTCCCCGCGGTGATGGCCTGTGCCATGTCGGTATCGAATCCGCCCTCCGCCGCCACCAGCGCCGTGGCCACGACCTGTCCGCCATGGCGCAGCGCATAGACGCGCAGGCCGGGGCCATCGAGCAGGTTGCGCAGGTCGTTGGGGCGGGTGCGGTAATGGGCCTGCACCAGCAGACCGAAGAGTTGCGAAAGGGTCGGCTCGTCGGCCGCCAGGGT
>JAJRWE010000081.1 GCA_024276955.1 Gammaproteobacteria bacterium | reverse complement strand
CTTCACGAAGTCGTGACCATTGACACCATCGCCCAACGGATGCGATGGCAGGTCGCCCGGGTTGTGGCAGAGCAGGCAGCGGCGCGGCTGTTGCGTGCCATTGCCGCCATGGCAGCCCGTGCAGCTATCGAAGCCCTTGTCACGTACCATGCCGCGGATGCCCGGTGCCTGTCGATGTATCAGCATCAGCGGATGACAGGCGGCGCAGTCCACCAGTCCCCAGGCCGAACCATCATCGCCATGCCCGCTGCCGAGGATGAGATGGCCCGATGCCAGCGAAAGCGCCGATTCATCCGCATCGATCGCACAGCCCGGCAGCGCAAGCACCGCCAGCAAGAGAAACGGCAGCCAGATCCTGCTCACGGCCGCCTCCGGTGACAATCACGGCAATAGTCCACATTGTGGCAACGGCCGCAACTGGCGGTGTCGAAGCGAGCCTCCAGGCCGTGCGCGGAAATATAGGCCAGGGGGTGGGCGCGATGGCGGGAACTGTCACGGCGGAAGTGGCAATCGGTGCAGAAAGAAAGGTCGAGATGGCACTCACGGCATTGTGATTCATCGAGTCTCGAATCCTCGCCATGCTGGGCGATATAGTTGAAGTTATGGTCTGGCGGCCAGATCTTTTGCTTCTGGTCGTGGCACAAGTCACAACGCCAGGGTGCGCTGAGCTGCTCGACATGGCAGCTATGACAAATCTCCATCAGCGGCTCGTTGGCAATGACGTTGATCGCCTGCAGGCGCTTGATGTCGCGAATATCGGTGCTATTGAAGGGATGACAGCGCAGGCAGGCATCGCCGCCCTCTTCCATCACCGCCTGGTGGGCGTCGTGCGGGTAGAAAATATCCGTTCGCTGGTGGCGTTTTTCCCACCAGCTCTTTTCCTTTTCGGCCCCGTCCGCTGCACACAGGGGCAAGCTCACCAGGGCCAGCAGTAACGTCAGGAGCGGCCCCTTCATGGCGCGAACCTCAGGCCGCGATCATCAAAGAGATAGCTGAGACGCACGCCGGCACGATATTCATTTTGCAGATTACTGTTATGAATGAAGCTGACAAAGCAGGACGCATACAGGTCGGCACGAATCGCCTGCTCCACTTGCGCCTCCAGTCTCAGCACGCGATTGCTGCCGATCAGACGCCGCTCCTGAAATTGCACGACGCCACTGACAACACTGCGTCGCTGCGCCGACAGCGCAGTGCCGAACTGGAAATAGAGGCCGATGTTTTGATCGTCGTGCAGACGCAGGTGGTCGAACTGTGCGCCCCAGGTCTGGCCACGGGGGCGGCGACCACGGACGTCCAGGCTGATGCCAACACCCTTGTTGGCATAACCACCCTGTGTGGTTTGACGCCACACGCGCCGCAACCGCAGCTGTCCGCTGAGGTCATGCCGCGGCCGGTGATGCCATTTACCGCTCAGGGTCATCTGTCCGTTGAGGGCATAGTGGGCATAGAAACGCTGGCGAAAGCTTAGCCGGAAATGGCTGGCTGTATAGGTCTCGAAACGCAGTCGCATAAAGGACTTTTTCGAGACATTTCCTTCGACGTAGGCCTGCACATTTTCCAGCCGTCTTTCCGTCGGCAGATAGGTGCCCTGAAGCAAGGATGCCACGGACGCCTTGCCAGCCGATGCTCGCCAACCCGCATTGATGCGATCAACGGATCGCTCATCGACCAGACGCTGCCAGCCCAGGCGCAGCATCCCCGGCCCCATACCGGCCTGGGCCGGCAGCGGATAATGCCCATCCGCCCCGTACAATGCCTGTGCATCAAGACGGCGAAAGCCTTCGATGCGTCCGGGGCGACCGGCATAGGCATTGATGGTCAGCCGCTGGCCCTGCAGACGTAGCTGGGCACCATCCAGAGTATAAAAGCCCAGTCCGTCGGCGCGTTGCAGGCGACCCAGGCTAACATCAAGTTGTTTCCCGGAAAGAGGCGTTTGCGGAAGGCGTTTTTCCACAAACAGTTGATAAAGGCGGGCCTCATTCACACCGTCACGACGGCGCAGGGCCAGGCTCAATCCCGAACGGAGTCCCTGCGTATCGTCGGTGAATAATAGGTCCCCTCGGCCCTCAATCTGTCCCTGATCGGCAAATGCGCGGTTGTCTGCCTGCATCAGTGCGTCGACGCGCCCGGATAATCCTGCCATGGCCATGCCGGTAAAAAGCAGACCAACCAACAGGCAGGCCGGGACAGCAAATAGGTAAAGCACCGGCACATTGCGACCTCAGGCCTGATCGGCCGAATCCACGCCGGCGTCCGCCGACTTGTTTTTCAGCACCGCCCAGGCAACGATGGCCCCGAGGGCCACGACACAGCTGCCACAGGTGGAACAGCGGCCCTCCCGGGGGACGGTGCAATTGCTTGTCAGGGCGATATGACTGAGCGCAAAACCGGCCCCCGCCAGCCAGGGTAAGGCCTGTTGCAGGGGTGTTTTTTGGCAATCTTGTTCAGGTCTGTTGTTATTCATGTCAATGCCAACTAATGCTCGCGGCGACGCCTGAGCAACGCCATGGCACTCAGCAGCAGCAGGCCAAGACCTGCGCCACCACCACTCGATGATGCCTGACCGTCAGCGGAATCAATCGTCGGCGGGGTACTGGCGCCGAGTGTCGTATCGATTACGGCATAGTCACTGAAGTGGTCAGTCCAGAAGGCCACATAACCCTCGTTCTCGGCGCCAGCCTCATCGGAACGGGGCACCAGCATGGCGATGTCATCCCCATCGACTGCCGTCCAGTCGACACCATTGCTGGAGGTGATCACCTTGACCTCGTTGCGATTGCTGTTCGAGCCCTCATAAGGCAGCTTCACCAGCACCCGGGTGACGAAACTCCTCACCTCGGCACCATTGCTATCCAGCGCCTGCAGAGAAAACACCCTGGAGACCAGCCCGCCCAGCTCTGTAGCCGCGGCGGCAGCCGACACCGTGCTGTCGGCGAAGGCAATCTGCATACGGTAGGTGGGGAACAGTAGATCGCTCTGGCCATTGGCCTCCGTGATGAGCGCCACGGCCCGCAAGTCACGATCACCGTAACTGG
>JAJRWE010000080.1 GCA_024276955.1 Gammaproteobacteria bacterium | reverse complement strand
GATGTGTAACACCGCAGAGCGGTGTCACAAGTTCGGTTGATGATAACTTCAGAACTGAAGGTTAAACGGGTCTTTCGACCCGTATCCGGACTTTCAGTCCGTAATACTAACCCACCAGCTTTAGCGGGTGGTTGTTGAGTTTTCCGCCGCAAGTACCTCGTCCATGAAATCCAGCTCGGCCTGTTGGTAGACCGTGCGTTTGTGGTTGGCCCAGAGTTGCTGGATTTTTTTCGTGTTGCATTGCTTTCGGTCCACCAATACCCGGGTCTGAAGCTGACCACGGGGGCGTTCACTGGGGCATTTGGCGAACACGAATTCGTTGCTGATTAAATCCATAAATGGTCCGCACTTGCTGGTGGGCATGATGAAAATTAATTGCAGCCCCAATGCCTTGGTCAAATAGTCAATGACTTCCCGTGAGCGGGTTTCGTCCATTTTTGAAAAGGCCTCGTCCACCAGCACCATACGCAGGTGGCTGTTGCCTTCGGCGAAGCGGAACGCGGAGGTGATGGCCGCTGAGCGGATAATGTAGGCCGGGGTTTCCAGCTGGCCGCCGCTGCCGGTGCCGTACTCACTCAGGGCGATGGGTTCTTTACCTTCCACTTCCTTGTAGATTTCATATTTTCGGTAATTGCGATAATCGCCGATGCGATCCAGCTCTCGCAGTGCCTTGTGCTCGTCTTCGTCGAGCAGCATCTGCATCAGCGCTTCGCGAACCTTTTGTGACTTTGCCGACAGTTCCATTTTGAATAAGTCGATTTCGTCACCGACGCCGGGTTGTTTGATGACCTCTTCAAAGAAGCGGGCATAGTCACGAAATTCGGGAATCCAGTCGCTGTCGAAACGGAAGCCTTCGCGGTCGTCGCCAAAACGGTGGTGTTGCAATTCTTTGTTGAGCCGTTCGATCTGGCGCTTGCCGCTGCTGATGGCCTGATGGATGGTGTGGCAGAAGTGGGTGACGAAGGCGTTGTTGAAACTCTCCTTGAGCAGCCGCAGGTTGTCGTATTTTTCCACCAGAATATTATTTTTCAGGCGGTTGAAGACCCGGTCCAGGTCACGTTGCAGGCCGCAGATGGCGCGGAACAGGGCGGCATCGTAGTCGCCATTGAAGCTGTGATAGACGATGGCGTCACCCGGCAGACAATGCTGGTTATGTTTCTGGATCGCCTCATCCATCTTGCGTTCCAGGCTGTGCAGGTTGCGCTCGATTTCCTGGCGGTAATTGGCGGCACTGGCAGCCGCCTCTGTAGTCATGGCATCGGCCTCTTTTTCCGCCGTGGCCAGTCGGGCGTCGGCATCGAAGCCGGGCCATTCAGTGGCGATGGCCAGCAGGTTCCGTTCGCAGTCTTCCACCACCTGCTGGGTGGCTTCTTGCTCGTCGGCCAGCGCCTCGCAGTGCTTGCCGGTCTTGCGCAGCTTTTCCTGTAGCTCGCCCTTGCCTTCCTTAAGGCAGCCCTGTTGCTGGCGAAGTTGTTGTTCCTGTTCACGCAGCGTGCTTAGCTTGTCTTCCAGATCCTTGTGTTCCGACAGGTCCAGTTGCGCCAGCAGGTTTTCCAGGGTCTGCAATTCACGGTGTATTTCCAGTATGCGGGTGATGGCATCGGCGTAATCCAGCGGCTGCAGTTTTTTGACATTTTCCAGCAGGCGACTGACCTGCTGCATGCGGTCGTTGGCTTGTTGCCATTCTTCGTTGAGCTTGAGCAGTCCCTGCTGCGTAGCCTTCAGCGCCCGTTCCCGTGCCGCCACGCCGAACACCAGTTCGCAGTCGGGCAGGTCACAGCGGAACATGCTGTAACCGCCGGCGCCCATGCCGTCGGCGGTCAGGCCGCGGCGGGTCTGTCGCAGCTCCTCGGCCGAGGGCACCTGCACCACGTTGCCGTAACTGGCGGTCAGATAATGTTTTGCCGTGGCGTGGGAAAAAGACAGCAGGTGAATGATGGAATCCGCCGGCAGGCTGCTGCGCTCGGCATCTCGTTGCGCCTTGCTGCCCTGGATGATGCGTGCGCGGTTGTCGCGCCCCGGCAACTGGCGCACGATGCGAATCGCTTCCGCTTCGTGATCGGCGTCGACGATGATGGAAAAGCGCGCCATGCCCAGATAGCCTTCGATGGCCATCTGCCAGCGTGGATCGGTGACCTCCACGTGATCGCACAATACGCGCGGATCGGCCTGCGGGCAGTCGCGCAGGATGGCCTCCAGCGCCCGCGTAACAAAAAGTGGGTAGTTGACCTGTTTCGCCTGCAGGCGCTCGATGTTCTGTTGTTTTTGCCGGTATTGGCCTTTCAGTTGTTCGTAGCGGGCCTCCCGCTTGTGCGCCAGCTTCGCCAGCTGGTCGTGCAGGGACGGGCCACCGACCGGGCTGCCGGTCTGGTGCCATTGTTCGTGCCACTGGTTGTGCAGGCGCTGGGCGGCGCGGACCTGATCCAGATGCAGCTCCAGTGGCGACAGGTCATTGGTCAGATCCTTTTGCAACAGGGCCGGAATGTCCAGTTCACCGCGTCCGCCTTCCCGTACCACGCTACGGGCCAGCTGGCGGATTTGCAGATCGGCCAACAGGGGCAGGGCGTCCATCAGTTCGGGATCCTGCAAGTCCTTTTCGATGGCCTTGGTGGCCAGCAGGTTACTGTCCAGTGAGTTGTCCTGTTCCAGCAACTGGCGGGCGATATCCGTCAGCTGCTCTTGCTGTTGTTCGCGTTGTTGTTCCAGCTCGTCTTTTTGTTGCAGGGCGTCGATGCCGAGGCGTTGGGCCTCCAGTTGTACGCGCTGTTCGTGGATTTGTTGCAGGCGTTGTTCGGCCAGTGCCGTCTCGGTTTCGTTTTCCTTCAGTTGGCGCTGGTAATCGCTCTGCTGTTTCTTGGCCTTGATGTAGTCGCGCTGGCGTTGCAGGTACTCATATTGAGCGAGGGTGAAGTCGAGGCTGTTCAGCTCGATCCATTGCTGGATGTAGTGGCTGGCCTGCTGCTCGGCGTTTTCCAGAATGCCGATGGATTCCACCAGTCGGGCGGCGTCGCGTTCCATGGCGTGAATGGTCTTGAGCTGCCCGGAAATGGAGCGGATCGCCTCGCCGAGATCCTTTCTTTCCAGAATTTCGTGGGCGACAAAATCATTGATGCTGCGTACCGGCTTGTAGGCCATGAAGCGGGAAAAGGCCCGCGCCGCGGCCGTGGCCTCCGCTTCGGAGATGCTGTCGTGCTGGCCGCGCAGGACGGCGTAGAGACGGCGCAGGTAGGTCTTTTTGGTATCGTATTTTTGCACGCGGCGCTGGCCGAATTCGCGGATCAGCAGGTTCTGGATTTTGTCCAGGGGCGTGATGTATTGGCCGAGTTTTTTATCACCCACTTTGTCGTCGCGGACGAAGTGCGCCAGCGTCAGCTCTTCGCCGGGCAGGATCAGGAATAGCAGGTCATCCTGCCGTGCCACCTGCTGTCCACCGCCGGCATCCAGCCAGGCGCGCACGCCGATGACGGCGGTAAACGGCTCCGCCGATTCGCCCTTGGTGGGGTGGAACACGGCGGCGAGGTAGCCGTCGGTGGGGTCGAGCCGCGCATAGCTGCCATCGTCGCAACCGAGCACGTAGGACGCCAGGGTGCGCACCCGCTTGCCGCCACGGCCGCGCTGGGTGGTTTCATCCTGCCCCGGGTTGTATTGGAAGAGGTTTTCGTGGGCCGCGGTCATGATGGTCTGGATGGCGTCCGCCGCCGTGGTCTTGCCCGAGCCATTGCCGCCCGACAGCAGGTTGATGGGACCCAGCTCGAATTCCAGCTGCGGGATGTTGCCCCAGTTTACGAAGATGAATTTTTTCAGAAACATGAATGCTTAACTCTAAATTTTTTTGATTAGGTTCGTAGGTTGGGCAAAGGAGCGCAGCGACGTGCCCAACGGGATGCATGGCGATGTTGGGCACGCTGCGCTTTGCCCAACCTACTCAGCTTGTTTTTCCGTTGTCGTTGCCGAGGCCAGCGCCTGTACGGCCTCATCGTTGACGAAGCTGACGATCATGGGATGGATCTTCAGCCAGGCCTCGCCGCTGACCAGGTCTTCTTCGCTGCGGAATTCGATCAGGCGCAGTCGGCGCAGATGAATGAACAGCTGTTTCCGCTCGGTGAGCTTTTCCGGCAGGCTGCGTGCCAGGATATTTTTCATGGCGATGCTCAGGGCCTCGATGGACTCGGTGACGTAGCCCTTGTCGTCCACCTGGCCTTCGCGCAGGGCCTTGTCGTATTGCAGGCGCAGCACCAGCACCACCGCCACTTCCGCTTGCGACAGCCGCCGCCGCAGGCTGCCGGCGAAGGCCGACGTATCGGTGTCGTCCATGCCCGGCGTCTGGCTGCCCGGCGGGTAGAGGCGCAGGTACTCGAATCGCCGGTCGTGGAAGACCGTGATGTCCATGACGTGCAGGTAGTCCTGGACCAGCTCGGCGATGCGCAGGTAGCGGTCGTAGAGCTGTTGTTCGGTCTGGCTTTCATCGCGGCACAACACGCCGTAGTTGAGCAGGCGGATGACCAGCTCGCGGAAGTCGTCGAGGCCCAGGTTTTCCTTTGTGAGCCGTTGGTTCAGTGCGTCAGTCAGCATGGCTGTCTGTCATGAAAGCTGTCACGAAAGTTGTCATGGAAGGTTCCAGGTCGTGTTCTATCAGTTCGATGATGAAGTCATCGGTCATTTGATAATAATCGGTCTGCACCCGCTGGCCGGTGGGCTGCACGTGGAAACGGAATTCGCTGGAGCCGCGCCCGGCGGCGCCGGCCTCGATGGCATGGGCGGCCATCAGCAGGTCCCGGGCGCTGTGCACCGGCAGCTGGTTGCTGTGGATGCGATGGCCGTTTTGAGCGCGGCGATAATAAATTGTCCCACCTGTTGATTGTTGACCATGAAGGCCTTTTGCAGCGATTGCTGAATGAACAGTTCGCGGCGCGAGGCCTTGTCCATGGGTGCGTGCGCCTCGGCGGAACTGTTTACCACCCGCCGTTGCCGCCCGGCGTGCAGCTGCAATGCGCAGGGGTCGGTGACGCCGAGGTTGAGGGTGGCCATGGCCTCGGCGACGGCATCCAGCGCCTGCGGTTGTTTCTCTTTCGGCAACGCGCCCAGTTGCTGACAGCGGTTGAGCAGGTCGCCCTGTTCGCCGCCGAGGGTGTAGCTGAGCTGGCGAATGATGATATCGGCGCGGCGAGTGAAGCTGTGCAGGGCGTTGCGCAGCGCCGGCAGCATGATGTCGCTGGCGCTGTGGATGCGGGATTCGATGCTGTCGAGGATGTGGTAGTACAGCGAGGCCTGCCGGTCCTGCAACAGTTCCGGCGCCAGCTTGCGCAATTCGGTCTCGGCACGGGTCTTGAAGGCCTTCTGTTTGCGTTTGGCCTTGCGCAGCAGTGACTGGATTTCATCACGGTATTTTTCCACGCTGTCCGCCGACAGGCGTACGGAAAGATCCGGCATGAAACGCTTTTCCATGAAATCGAAAAATTCATCGCTGGCCTGCTGGATGACCTGCTGCGCCTCCCCCTCCCGTCCCAGCAGGCGCTTGCGTTCATCCAGTTCGGCGATTACGTCGCTGAAGTCACTGATGATGCGCTCCGAGTATTCATAGGCATCGAGCAGGTCATAGACCTCGCCGCGCTCGAGGAAGGAGTGCAGGGCGTTGCGCGTGTTGCGCGTGTTGCGATGACGGGTACGGAAGCCGCCGCCGGCCGTTTCCACCATCGGCTGGGTGAACAGGCGGCCGACACGGCTGAAGGCATAGCTGCTTTGCAGGGTGGCCTCGTCGGCGTGGCGCTCGACCCAGCCGTGCTCCAGCAGCAGGTTGAGAATCCAGTTGGCCTGTTCGCGCTCGCTGCGCACCGGTGCGGAAAAGTCTTCTTCTTCCTCGTCCAGTACGGGGGTGCGGGTGATGGCCTCCTGAAAGGATTCCAGCACCTGGTCACGGGTAAAGGCGCGCTTGTAGTCGGCCAGCGAGCCGTAGAGGCGGGCGTGCAGGATGCGCAGGCATTCCACCACCTGTTCCCGGTACTTGCCGGCGAAAGGGCGGAAGAAGTGTGTGCGATTGTCGGTGAAAAACATGGCGCGATTTTGTCAGCAATCGAGGGAGAACGCCATGGATGGAGTGGCTGGGCCGTTACTCAGGGTGAAGAAAACCGTGCAGATGTGCAGGAGGCTTGTAAAAAATAAATAAGTGGCTATTATTGATAGCAAGCAATTACTCACTTTTCGCCGGAACCTTCCTTGCCCGGTATTTTTTTGAGGTGAAATGTGAGTAATTAGTCACATTTAAGGGATGCATCGTGCTCCTTCCCTTCGTGGGGAAGGTGACGGTAGCGGGAAACAAGACCGTTCCTGGGTGGATGAAAGACACCGGCAGCGGACAGAGGGGGTCGGATAACATGCGGACTACATGGACGATTAATCGAAAAAAAGGCTCGGCAATACTGCTGTTGGTGCTGGTTGCGCTGGTGCTGTTTTTCGCCATTCAACGGGTGCAGCAACGCCTGCAGCCAGTGCCGGTGCAGGCCCCCGCACCACTGGCGGTGGAGACCCTGACCCGGATGCCGGCCCCGTTCAGCCTCCACGCTCGCTACGTGGGCAGCGTGGCAGCTGGCCAGATGGCGCAGATTCCGGCCCAGGTGGGGGCGCGGGTGATGGCGATCGAACACCGTGAAGGCGACCGGGTCGAGCAGGGGGATGTGCTGATCCGCCTCGATGACCGCGAGCTGGGCAATGAAATCCAGCGCCTGCGCGCCACTGAGCAGCGTCTGCGCAGTGATCTTGACTACTGGCAGAGACAGAATCGCCGCAACACCACGCTGCGCCAGCAGAAAGTGATCCCCGAGAGTCAGCTCGATGACAGCCGGCGTATGGTGGGTAACCTGCAGGCGTCGATCCAAGAAAATGCCGAGGCCCTGGCCAATGCGGAGATCCGTTTGGGCTATACGCGGATCCGCGCGCCCTTTGCCGGCCGGATTGCGCGGCTGATGACGGAGGTGGGTGACCTGACGGTACCCCTGAGCAAGCCGTTGCTCGAATTGGTGTCCCTGCAAGGTATGAAGGCGGTGGTTTCCGTACCGCAGGTGGATATTGGCCGCTTGAGCAGCGGGCTTGCGGTGGGCATCGAAATCCCAGCGGCGAACCTGCACCTGGCGCGTCGCATCGAAAAAATCTATCCGCTGCTGGATCCCGTGACGCGCAATGCCACCTTCGAGACCTGCCTCGACTGTGGCCCGGAGGCGCTGCCCGATACCCTTTACCCCGGCATGGCGCTGGCGGCGACGGTGGTGCTGGCCCGGTACGATGCGGCCCTGACCATTCCGCATCACGCCTTGCTGCGGCGCGGGGATGCGCAAGGGGTGTTTCTGTTCGAGGACGGCGTGGCCCGCTGGCGTCCGCTGCAAAGCGGCGCCGTGGAGGGCGGGCGCGTGTTAATCCGCTCGGGCCTGACGGCGGGGGAACGGGTCATCATCACCCCTGACTCCCGCCTGAAGGACGGCCTTGCCGTGTCTGTCCCGACGGCCGCCGGAGAGGTGTCGCCATGAGCTGGCCGCGCTTTTCCATCAATTACCGCTACACCATCTTCGCCCTGCTCATCGGCATCATCGTGATCGGTGCGGTGGCGCGTTTCTCCCTGCCGGTGCGCCTGTTTCCCGATACCGATCCGCCGGTGGTCACGGTTATCACCGCCTATCCCGGCGTGGCCGCGCGTGACGTGAGCAAAAACCTGAGCAAGCCCATGGAGGAGGAGTTTTCCGGTATCGATGGGGTAGCGCGGGTCAGCTCCATCAGCCAGACCGGGCTATCCGTGGTCAAGGTGCAGTTTCACTTCGAGCGGCGCGTGGAAGAGGCGGCGGTGGACGTGCAGAACGCCATCACGCGCATCCGTGATCGCCTGCCGACGGCCATGCGCGAGCCACAGGTGATGCAGTTTTCCTCCTCGGACAAGCCCATTCTTACCCTCGCCCTGCGCAGTGACACCCTGTCGTTGCAACAGGTGCGCGAGCTGGCGGACAACGATATCCGCGACCGGCTGCAACTGATTGCCGGGGTGGCCACGGTGGATGTGTTCGGCGCTCATCGCCGCCAGTTGGAGGTGGCGGTGCAGCGTGACCGCCTGCGTGATTTCGGCGTCACCATGGCACAGATTTCACGGGCGCTGGACGGCTGGAACCTGACCGAGTCAGGCGGGCGCATCGATCTGGGGGCGCGTGAGACGGTGGTGCGTTTCGACTCGCCCCTGAACAGCGCGGCGGCTGCGGCGCAGCTGGTGATCCTGCGTCAGGGCGACCGGGTGGTGCGCCTGTCGGACGTGGCGACGGTGAGTGAGAGCGAGCAGGAGCCGCGCTCCGCCTACCACTTCAACAACGCCCCGGCCATTGCCGTGCAGGTGCTCAAACGCCAGGAGGCCAATACCGTCGATGTGGCGCAAAACGTGCGTCAGGCGCTGGACGACCTGGGCCGGCAGTTTCCGCAGGTCGAGTTCGTCGTCGCCGACGACGACTCCATTTTTACCGAACTGGTGATCAGCAACATGACCACCTCCATCATGCTCGCCATCGCCCTGACCATTGGCGTGGTGTTCCTGTTTCTGGCCCATCTTCGCCAGGCGGCCATCATCGCCATTTCCATCCCGGTGTCGTTTCTGATGACCTTTTCGCTCATGTGGCTGGCGGGCATCGACCTCAACATGATC
>JAJRWE010000079.1 GCA_024276955.1 Gammaproteobacteria bacterium | reverse complement strand
TGTTCAGGAGTTGGATAACCGGCAAAATGTCGGCTGCTCATTACCTAACGCCCTTGGGCGGAAATACCCGAACGCCCACCGCTCACCGGGCTGGGCTTTTATTTTTCCATCGCAGGGGCTCTGCAATCACCCAATTACAAAAGTGCTTTGTCGCCACCATCTACACCCATCTGTCATTCGCAAGGCGCTGCGTAAGGCCGTTTCTCTTTCCGGCATTACCATCAAGCGCGTTAATTGCCATACTTTTCGGCATTCCTTTGCCACTCATATGCTATCCGGTGGTGCAGATATTCGAACGGTGCAGGAGCTGCTCGGCCATAGTGATGTGAAAACCACGCAGATTTATACCCATGTCCTTGGACAGCATTACGCGGGCAGTCAAAGTCCGCTGGATCGCCTGCAATAGTCAGCAAGTCAAGGGGGCAAGTCTTGAACTATGAATCAGCATCTAGCGAATCACCGTGCCCAAGAACCGTGGCGGGCGTCAGCGTACTTCGCTCAGTAATTGCGCAATCATGCGCCGCGCTTGCGCAAGATAGCCACCGCCGAACAGATTGAAGTGATTGAGGATGTGGTAGAGGTTGTAGAGGGTTTTGCGGGTCGCATAGCCGGGGTCCAATGGCCATGCCTCTTGATAGGCAGTATAAAAAGCGGCCGGGAAGCCGCCGAACAGCTCGCTCATGGCCAGATCGGTCTCGCGGTCGCCGTAATAGACGGCCGGGTCGAAGATCACTGGTTGGCCGGTTTCGGTGAAGGCGGTGTTGCCGGACCACAGGTCACCGTGCAACAGGCTGGGGCATGGCTGGTAGTCGCTGAAAAAATCAGCGACACGTATCAGCAGCTGTTCCGCCTGCGGACCGATATGGGCGCCGTTGCGCGCCGCCAGTTGCAGTTGGTAGCCCAGGCGGTGTTGCTGCCAGAAACGGGCCCAGTCATCGTCGGCCGTATTGATCTGCGGGGTGGCGCCGATGGTGTTGTCGCGGCGCCAGCCGAAGTGGTTATGCTGGCTGCGGTGCATCTGCGCCAGCTCTCGGCCCAACTGTCCGGCGCTGCCCCGGCCGCCCAGCGGCAGATATTCAAGTACCAGATAGGCCTCATCTGTGGCGATGCCCTGACACAGTGGTGCCGGGGCGCAAACACTGTGGCTGTGCAGAATGTCATTCAGTCCTGCGGCCTCGGCCTCGAACATGTCGAGCCGGGAGGCATGATTGAGTTTGACGAAAAAGGTGCGACCGCCATCACTCAGGGCGTAGGCCAAATTGATGCAGCCACCGTCCACGGCCTGCGCGTCGTGGGTGGTGAAAGTCTGCCCCGTGGCTTTGCTGATATGTCGGTTAATAGCCGCCCAGTCAGGCATGTTGGTTTCTCTGGTTCTGGTTTTGGTGGCGAGATAGTTCGAGATAGTTAGGTACGATATTTAATATTGATTCTAGCATCTGGGTGCTAACTGGTTGGGTGATATGACAGATGTGTGTTTATCCACAAAAGCTGTGGATAACTTTGTGCATAAAATGGGGGGAAAGGTCCACAGGGCTTGTGAATGCTGGAATTACGTTGGATTGGTCAAAATTTAAACGCCAGAACAAGTTCATACATTACAACAGGTTAGTATTGTCAATAGTTGTCGGGAGACATTTTTTCGGCAGATGTGTCAGAGGTTGTGTGGGATTTCACTGGATTGTGTATAAATCGGGGCTCGGGGGTGTGGTGGCAAGGCTTTGCGGGTTGCGGCGGACGGTTTTCTGTGTCTGTAAGTGGCTGGAGTCCGGGAAGTTGGGGCAATAAAAAAGGCCGACAAAAGATATCGGCCTTTTTTATTGTCATCAAGCGGTTCCGAGTTTAGAGACCGATAATGAAATCCACCAGTTTTTCGATGTTGGCATCGCTAACACGTGGTGAGTAGGGAGGCATCGGAGCCGGGCCCCAGGTGCCCTTGCCGCCCTTCTTGACCTTGCCGATCAGCAGGTCACGGGCGCCAGCGTCGTCCTTGTATTTGGCGGCGACGTCCTTCCAGGATGGTCCGACGATCTTCTTTTCAATGCCGTGGCAAGCCAGGCAACCGCTCTTCTTGGCCAGATCCAGGTCGGCAGAAGCCTGACCGGAAACGAACAGTGCGGCAGCAGCGACAGGCGCAATCAACCATTTTGCATTCATTGGTATTCCCCTTGATATGTAAGGTAGGTAGGAATGGAGCGGCGAGCATGGTACTGCCTGCTTTCCCCCTCCCCGGTTTTATGTTTTGGAGTCTTGTATGATGCGCGGCCTTCGTCGTGCCGGTCATCTCTCCTGGTTTTGGGATTCCTGAGTGCTGGAGTCGCGTACAGCAAAACCTAAGGCGGCTTTATGCCATTGCGAAAAGACGCTGTCAAGTTCAGTGTGCGTTCAGTTTCACTGTGATCAGCAGGATTACCAGCTGAAAATGACCCAGGAAGGAATGAGAAAATCGGGGGCTAGCTCATTGGTACGCGTCTCCAGGTCGCCGTCGCCATCGGCATCGACCAGGTAGTAGGGGGCACCCTTTTCCGGGGTGATGCGGATCATGTACAACTTACCGTTGATACGGTATTCGCTGATGGTCTCCTGGCCGGGAGACTGGATGATGACACTGCCTTCATCGCTGAGATCGCCCTTTTCCTCGTTCTGTTCCGGCTCGCCGGCATGGGCGCCGACGATCAGCAGGGCGGCGCAGAAAAACAGGCCGGCACGCAGCCAGGTGCGGGGCGAGCGGGGAGAAGCGCGTGTTCCGCGCCCAAACATGGGATAATCGTTTCGCATGTGACTCAGGACACCTCTAATAATTGCTTGTGGCCTCTGTGCAACAATTATTAAGAGGCACCTTTCAGTCTAACCCATCCCATTCCAACTCGTCCAATCACACACTATGACCAAAAGACCCCGCCTGATTCTCGTCGATGGCTCGTCCTATCTGTACCGCGCCTTTCATGCCCTGCCGTCGCTGAGTACGTCCAGCGGCCAACACACGGGTGCCATCTACGGCGTCGCCAACATGCTGCGGCGGCTGCTTAAGGACTACCAGCCTGAGTGGATGGTGGTGGTGTTCGATGCCAAGGGTAAGACCTTCCGCGACGACCTGTACGCCGACTACAAGGCCAACCGGCCGCCCATGCCCGATGAACTGCGCAGCCAGGTTGAGCTGCTCTATGAGCTGGTGCAGGCCATGGGCCTGCCGATGCTGGTGGTTGACGGCGTGGAGGCGGACGACGTCATCGGTACCCTGGCGGCGCAGGCCACGGCGGCCGGCATGGACACGCTGATTTCCACCGGCGACAAGGACATGGCACAGCTGGTCAACGGGCACGTCACCTTGGTCAACACCATGGACAACACCACCCTGGATGTGCCGGGCGTGGAGGAAAAGTTCGGCATCCCGCCGAAGTGCATCATCGATTATCTGGCCCTGGTGGGTGATACCTCGGACAATATTCCCGGGGTGCCCAAGGTGGGGCCCAAGACGGCGGTGAAGTGGCTCAAGCAGTACGGCAGCCTGGACGAAATTATTGCCCACGCCGACGAGATCAAGGGCAAGGTGGGCGAGAACCTGCGTGCCTCGCTGGATCAGCTGCCCCTGTCGCGGCAGCTGGCCACCATCAAATGCGACGTGCCGCTGCCGGGCGGGCCGGAGTCATTTACCGTGCAGACACCGGAAAAGGGGCGCTTAACGAAACTGGTGGGCGATCTGGAATTCAGGACCTGGCTGTCGGAGCTGTTGTCCGACGGTGAGGACGATGCGCCGCAGGGCGACGCCGAACACGCTGACACCGACTACCAGATCGTGCAGGATCGTGAGTCCTTCACCGCTTGGCTGGAGCGCCTGCAAGCTGCGGAGCTGTTTGCCTTCGATACCGAGACCACCAGCCTTAACTACATGCAGGCACGCATTGTCGGCGTGTCGTTTGCCGTGGAGCCGGGCGAGGCGGCCTATGTGCCGGTGGCCCACGACGACCCTGTGGGCGGCAAGCAACTCGACCGTGACTAAGTACTGGAACAGCTGCGCCCGCTGCTGGAAGACCCGCACAAGCCCAAGTTGGGGCAGAACCTCAAATACGACCGCAACGTATTGCTCAATGACGGCATTACCCTGCGTGGCATGGCCTTCGACACCATGCTCGAATCCTATGTGCTGGACAGCACCGCCTCGCGCCACGACATGGACTCGCTGGCCCTCAAGTACCTGAACCGCAAGACCATCAGCTACGAGGACGTGGCCGGCAAGGGCGCCAAGCAGGTGAGTTTCGACCAGGTGTCTATTGCCACCGCCGGGCCCTACGCGGCCGAGGACGCCGACATCACCTTGCGTCTGCATCACGTGTTGTGGCCCAAGCTTTCGGCCGAGCCGAAGCTGGCGGCATTGTTCCGCGACATTGAAATGCCGCTGATCCCGGTGCTCTCGGATATGGAGCGCACCGGCGTGCTGGTGGATGCCGGGATGCTGGCGCGGCAGAGCGGGGAGTTGGCGGCGCGTATACAGGAGATCGAGCAGGAGGCTTACGCGGTGGCGGGCGAGGCGTTCAATCTCGGCTCGCCGAAGCAGATTCAGGCCATTCTGTTCGACAAACTGGGTCTGCCGGTGTTGAAGAAGACCCCCAAGGGCGCGCCCTCCACGGCGGAAGAGGTGCTGGCGGAACTGGCCCTGGATTACCCCTTGCCGCGCCTGATCATCGATTACCGCAGCCTGTCCAAGCTCAAGTCCACCTATACGGACAAACTGCCGAAGCGTATCGATCCCGACAGCGGCCGTGTGCATACCTCCTATCACCAGGCGGTGGCCAGCACCGGGCGGCTGTCATCGTCTGACCCCAATCTGCAGAACATTCCGGTGCGTACCGCCGAGGGACGGCGTATCCGCCAGGCCTTCATCGCGCCGCCGGGTTACAAGATCCTCGCCGCCGATTATTCGCAAATTGAGCTGCGTATCATGGCGCATCTGTCCGGCGATGAGGGCCTGTTGCACGCCTTCGCCCAGGGTGAGGACATCCATCGCGCCACCGCCGCCGAGGTCTTCGGCGTGCCGCTGGAGGAGGTCAGCGGAGAGCAGCGGCGCAGCGCCAAGGCCATCAATTTCGGCCTCATTTACGGCATGTCGGCCTTCGGCCTGGCGCGCCAGCTGGGGATCCCGCGCAACGCCGCGCAGGAATATGTCGACCTCTATTTTGAGCGCTACCCCGGCGTCAAGGCCTTCATGGACCGCACCCGCGAGAGCGCCCGCGAGCAGGGCTATGTGGAGACGGTGTTCGGCCGGCGCCTGTACCTGCCTGAGATCAATCATCGCAACGGCCAGCGCCGCCAGTACGCCGAACGTACCGCCATCAATGCGCCCATGCAGGGCACCGCGGCGGACATCATCAAGCTCGCCATGATCGAGACCCACCGCTGGATCGGCGAGACCGAACTGGATGTGACGCTGATCATGCAGGTGCACGATGAGCTGGTGTTCGAGGTTCATGAGGATCGGGTGGCTGAGGTGCAGGCGGAGATTGAACGCTGCATGACCGGGGTGGCTGAACTGCGGGTGCCCCTGGTGGTGGAGTCGGGGGTGGGGATTAACTGGGATGAAGCGCACTGACAAAGTTGATAGCAAAAAACTTTTGCCGGGGCGAAACTTTTCTTGTGGTCGGCCGTCATAGTATACGAGTGAGCGCTAAGCGCTCCTCCCCGCTCCTCCTCCCTAGCGGGTATTCAAGCCCCGGCGCCCCAATGCCGGGTATTGACCCCGGTGTCCGCCCCTCCCAAGAGGGACACCGGGGTTTTTTTTGCCTGCCGCTATTGTTCTTCCGTGTCCGCCGCAGCCAGCCGCAGCCAGTGATCCAGCCTGTCCTGAACTTCCTCGACTCCGCTGCCCTTGAGGGCTGAGAACAGTTGCACGCTGGTACTGCCGGCCGGTGCCAGCCGGTTCAGCTCGTCGCGTAGCTTCAGCAGGGTGGCTTGTGCCGGACCGCGCTTGAGCTTGTCGGCCTTGGTGAGCAAGACATGCACCGGCATGCCGACATGCCAGCACCAGTTGAGTAACTGTTGGTCGATGTCGCGCAGGGGGTGGCGGATATCCATGAGCAATACCAGACCCTGCAGCGATTGGCGGCTGGCGAGGTAGTTCTCCATGGTTTCTTGCCAGCGCCGCTTGATGGCCTCGGCGACCTTGGCATAGCCATAGCCCGGCAGATCGACCAGCCGGCGTTCGTCGTCCAGGGTGAAAAAATTGATCAGTTGGGTACGTCCCGGTGTCTTACTGGTGCGGGCCAGGGATTTTTGCCGTGTAATACGGTTCAGGGCGCTGGACTTGCCGGCGTTGGAGCGCCCGGCAAAGGCCACTTCGAAGCCCTCGTCGGGCGGCAGCTGGGTGAGCTGTGCGGCACTGGTGAGGAAGCGGGCGTGCTGGTAGATAGGGTTTTTTTGTGGCGTAATCTGTGGCATGAGGGATCCGGGAATTCTGACGGTATTAACACGGGATTACCATTATAAATTGGCAATTTAGCAAAAGCTGCAATAACCTAAGCAACTATTGAATTTAGGTGGTCGTTGAGGGGGGGAGCCGAAACGGTCTTCCATTGTCCACATATCCCGGTCCGTTGGGTTGCTGGCGTCGTCACCGCGGCTCCCCAGCCGGCCTATCAGATATGGAGTGGACACTGTAGCAGGGCCGGACAAGTACACCGTCAATATAACCTGGTTGAAGTACTAGGCGTGGAATGCAGGAATGACGAAAAAAAGACATAAAGCGATGGTGTGTTCAGTTTTTTCTTCCGCTGGCCTTGCTGGCCGTGGGTTCAGCTCAGGCCGCCGGTGATGCGGTGGCGGGTAAGAGCAAGGCTCGCGCGTGCCAGATATGCCACGGCAAGGGGGGCGTGAGCACCAATCCGACCTACCCTATACTGGCGGGCCAGCATGCCAAATATCTGGTAAAGCAGCTCAAGGCCTTCCGCGATGGAACCCGAAAGGATCCCATTATGAACGGCATGGCGGCATCTCTGTCCGATCAGGAGATGGAGGATATTTCGGCCTTTTTCGAAGGCAACCATTCGGAATTTTCTGGACTTAGGTGATTGTCGTGAGGGAAAACCATCCTAAGGGTTGGCGTCAGAATTACGCATTTATTGTTTTCTGGTATTAATGATTCATTTTCACCTTTTATTTTGGGAGATCAATGTTATGAAAGGGTCGCATCTCGCGCTCTGTATGCTGCTGGGTTTTAGTGCAAACGTCACCGCTGCGGGTGATCCTGTCGCCGGGCAGGAGAAGTCTGCCATGTGCCAGGGCTGTCATGGAGAAGACGGCAACAGCTTCAGTCCCGAATGGCCGAGTCTGGCCGGGCAGGTTCCCAGCTATCTCAGCAAGCAGCTGCATGACTACCAGTCCGGCGCCCGCAAAGACGAGACCATGACCAGCATGGTCGAGGGTTTGTCGGAAGAGGATATTGCCGACATCGTGGCCTATTTCAGCAGTCAGAAGACCAAGGCCGAGGAAGGAAAAAGTAATAGCAAGGGCCGTAAGCTGTACGTGGGTGGTAATCGTTATACCAACGTGCCGTCGTGCACGGGCTGCCACGGCCCCAACGCGGTAGGTAATGACCCGGCGGGCTTTCCACGACTGGCTGGCCAGAAGGCAGGTTACACCAGTAAGGCGCTGAATGATTTTCGCACCGAGGCGCGCACCAATGATGTGAATGGCATCATGCAGGGCGTGGCGGCGAAGATGTCTGACAAGGATATCGCCGCCGTCTCCGAATACCTGGCGACACTGGACAAATAGACGGACTGACACCCACAGACGCCTTCGGGCCAACAGAAAAAAGCCGCCGTGCGGGGCACGGTGGCTTTTTTGTTGGCCCGCTTGGTAACTACTCAGCGTCCTTTGCGTTGTCAACAATTGAAATCGAAACATCCGCGGCCAGTTGCTTGGCCTGGGCGGAGTACTACCACGGCAATGTCAATCAACCGCGTGGGCATATAAAACGTGCCCACCCTATCCAGGCTATTTCCGGCCCGGCATGTTGAAGTAGCTGGACAGGCTGGAGAGGTCGTTGCTGGCCTGACGGAACAGGTGGTCGAGGCTGACGATGGCGTGTTCCAGCAGGTTCACGGTGATGTACGGATGCTCCACACGCAGGCGCTTGTACATGGCGCGAGACAGCTTCAGCAGCTGGGTGTTGTTCTTCATGGCGCGGGCGCGCACGGATCGCGGCTTGCGATCGAAGAAGGACATCTCGCCCATCAGCTCGCCGGCGTGGATCAGGCCCACCTGACTTTCGGTCTGTTCACCGATGAACAGGGCGGCTTCGCCATTGATGACGAAATACAGCGCCTCGCCCACGTCGCCAATGTCGGCAATCACGTCACCCTTGTCGAAGATCACCAGCTCGGTGTAGTCGATGAGGGTGGTGACTTCTTTGATGGTCAGGGACTAGCACAGGTATTGCTGGTTGAGAAACTGGGCCAGATCGATCTTTTCAGTGACCATGAGGGTCGCGCTCCTTGTGGGTGATATCGGTGCCGATGATGTTCGGGTGGGAACCTTTGCGTCAGACAGGTGGCCTAAGCTGGGGTTCCAGTGTTGTACAATAGAATAAACCATGTTGACGGACCACTAGTGATTTGGATAGGCTCGCCGAAACAGCGTTACGCCCGGTGAGCTGCCCGCACACTGCGTCCTGGTGGCGTCAACCAAGAATCCATCCAGAATCCACCAAGAGTAAAACCCAGAGGTCTTTCGATGAAGCTTTCGATCCATAAAATCGTCATTCTGTTCGCTAGCCTGGCCCTGTTGGGGGCATCGATTTCCAGCAGTATTGCCGCCCGCTACCAAGAGGGCGTGCACTATGAGCGGGTGACTCCGCCGCAACCGACCACGGCCGAGCCGGGGCAAGTGGAAGTGGTGGAGCTGTTTTGGTACGGCTGTCCGCATTGCTACCGTCTGGAGCCGTATGCCAAACGCTGGCTGAAGAAAAAGCCCGCCAATGTAAAGTTCGTACGCATGCCGGGTGTGTTCCAGCCCAGCTGGGAGATCGGTGCCCGTGCCTACTACACGGCCGAGATCCTCGGTGTGGTGGATAAGGTGCATGAGCCTATGTTCGAGGCCATGCATGAACAGAAGCGCCGCATGAATACCGAGGCCGAGATTCTGGGCCTGTTTAAGCAGCACGGTGTGACCGAAAAGGACTTCAAGCGGGTATTCCACTCCTTTGCCGTGGAAACCAAGCTGCGCCGTGCACGTGACATGGGTCGGCGCTACGGTGCCCGCGGCGTGCCCACCATCATCGTCAACGGCAAGTACCGCACGGGTGCCCAGGAGGCTGGCGGCAATGCCCGTGTTTTCCAGGTGGTCGATTATCTGGTGCAGCAGGAAAGCCAGTAGATCATGCCCCTGAGCGCGCGGCATTTGTTGTTATGAAGGCCGCCGAGCTCTTTGTCCGCTGCCTGGAAAACGAAGGTGTCGAGTACATCTTCGGCATCCCCGGCGAGGAGAATCTCGACATGATGGATGCGCTGCTGTCGTCGCGCATCCAGTTCATCAGCACCCGGCACGAACAGGGCGCGGCCTTCATGGCCGACGTCTACGGCCGCCTCACCGGCCGTGCCGGGGTGTGCATGGCGACCCTCGGTCCCGGCGCCACCAACCTCATCACCGGCGTCGCCGACGCCAACATGGATCACGCCCCGCTGGTGGCCATCGCCGGGCAGGCCGACACCCACCGTCTGCACAAGGAATCCCATCAGGTTCTGGATCTGGAGGAGCTGTTCCGCAGCTTCACCAAGTACTCCTCGCGCCTGCTGGCCCCCGACATCATCCCCGAGGTGACGCGCAAGGCCTTCAAGGTGGCACAGACGGAAAAGACCGGTGCCTGTTTCATTGAGTTCCCGGAAAATATCGCCAAGATGACGGTGGACGACGTGCCCCTGGCGGTGAATCATTCCACCATGCCGGAGCCGCCGGCCGAGCGTGTGGTGCGCGCTGCCGAACTGATCTCCGCCGCCCGCGAGCCCATCATCCTGGCCGGCAACGGTGTGGTGAGGGCCGGCGCCTGGGAAAACCTGGCGGCCTTTGCCGAGCGTCTGCAGATCCCCGTGGCCAACACCTTCATGGCCAAGGGTGTGGTGCCCTTTCGCCATCCCATGGCCCTGGGCAGCGCCGGGTTGCAATCGCAGGATTACATCAACTTCGGTTTTGAGCACGCCGACGTGATCATCTGTGTGGGTTATGACCTGGTGGAGTATCACCCCTATCTGTGGCATCCCACCCGGGATCGCACCCTGATCCATATCGACAGTTCACCGGCGGAAGTGGACGCCCATTACGGCATCAGCGTCGGCGTGGTGGGTGACATCAAGCACACCCTGGATCGCATCGCCGGGCAGTCCATGCCGCACGGCGGTCACCGCATGCGCAGCCTGCGTGAGGCGCTGATCGAAGAGATGAACCAGCACCGCGACGATGCCGAATGCCCGGTCAAGCCACAAAAGATCATCTGGGATCTGCGCACTGCCATGGATCTCGAAGACATCGTCATCTGCGACGTGGGCGCGCACAAGCTGTGGATGGCGCGCATGTTCCGCTGTGAATACCCCAACACCTGCTTGATTTCCAACGGCTTCGCCAGCATGGGCATCGCCGCGCCCGGCGCCATCGCCGCCAAGCTGGCCGGTCCCGAACGCAAGGTGGTGGCGGTGACCGGCGACGGCGGTTTTCTGATGAATGTTCAAGAGATCGAAACCGCCTGCCGATTGAAGATCCCGATGGTGGTGCTGATCTGGAACGACGCCGCTTATGGACTTATCGAATGGAAACAGATGAACCAGTTTGGCCGGACTTCGCACGTCAAATTCAACAACCCGGACTTCATTCAGCTGGCGCAGTCCTTCGGCGCCAAGGGTTACCGCATCGAGCAGGCCGACCAGCTGCTGCCGACCCTGCGTCAGGCGCTCAATGATGACGCCGTGAGCATCATCGACTGCCCGGTGGACTACAGTGAGAACCTGCGTCTGACCGAAAAGCTCGGTGACATGATCATTCACCTGTGAGACCACATGACGGGCCCTATGCAGCAGACCATCCCCATCCCCGACCCCTTTGACCTGGACGAGACGGCGCACGGCCCGCGCATCCGTCTGCTCAGCTACAACATCCAGGTGGGCATCGCCAGCACCCGTTTCCGTGACTATCTGACGGAGAGCTGGAAGCATGTCCTGCCGCACTCGCGGCTATACGACAACCTGTCGCGTATCGCCCGCGCCGTCAGCGGCTTTGACATCGTCGCCCTGCAGGAAGTGGATGCCGGCAGTCTGCGCTCCGGCTTCGTCAACCAGACCGAATTTCTCGCCAAGAAGGCCGGCTTTCCCTTCTGGCACCATCACACCAATCGCCGCCTCGGCAAGATCGCGTGCCACAGCAATGGCCTGCTGAGCCGTTTCAAACCGATGGAAATCACCAACCTCAAACTGCCCGGCCGGCTGCCGGGGCGCGGTGTGATGGTGGTGCGTTATGGCCATTGCGACAACCCGCTGGTGTTGCTGATCCTGCATATGGCGCTGGGCGCGCGCGCCCGCCAGCGGCAGTTCGAGTTCGTCGCCGGGCTGGTCAACCGCTATCAGCATGTGGTGGTGATGGGTGATCTCAATTGTCAGCCCGACAGCAACGAGATGCGCTTCCTGCTCTCCGCCACCGACCTCTGCGAGCCGCTCCACGGCCTCAAGACTTACCCCAGCTGGCGGCCCGCGCGCACCCTCGACCACATTCTCACCTCGCCCAGCCTGGAGATACACGACGTGCATGTCATGCAGCACCTGCTGTCCGATCACCTGCCCATCGCCACCGAAATCATCCTGCCGGATGGCTTGCAACTGATCTAGGTGAAAGACATGGCCGACGACTGGAAACAAAAATACCTCGCTAACCTCGATCGCCAGGAGCGCGCCGAAGCGACTTGGCAGGCGACCGAAACCCTGTTGCGTCAGGGCCTGACCCGCGTGGCGTTGGCCGCGCAGGGTGTCGATGAACGACTGGATCGAGAGCTCGATGCCTTACGTCAGGCCATTCGCGGTGGTGCCGATGTGGGACGGCTGGAGCGGGTCATTGAGGGGGTCGCGGATGCCGTGGTGCGTCTCGACGAACAGCGTAGTCAGCAGACCGCCGGCAATCCGCAAGATTTGCTCGTCCACTGGCTGGACAGCCTGTCCCTGCCGCGCGAACTGCGTTCGCGCGCCAAGACCCTGCGGCACCGCTTTGCAGAGGCTGATGATATCGGGCAGATGGAGCAGCTACTGCACGAACTGGCCGAACTGGTAAACAGCGCCCTGCAGCCGGAGGCGGGCGGTGGCGGGCTGATGAAACGGTTGTTCGGTAGCCAGGGCGGTATCAAAGCCGGTGACAGGGAGCCGGGCCATGAAGGAGCCGGCCCGCAGGCCGCGACGGTGGGCGAAGGCCCGCAGGTGGGTGAATTCTGCATTCAGCTGCTGGATACCCTGAGCCTGCCCGCGGAGCTTACCGAGCAGGTGGAAAGCCTCAAAGAGCGCCTCGCCAGCGGCCTGTCAGAGCACGCCATCGCCCCTGCACTGCATGCCATTGCCGATCTCATTTCCACCATGCGCCGCCAGATGGAGGCCGAAAACCACGAGCTGCAGGACTTCCTGCGCCAGCTCACCGGCCGTCTGCAGGATCTCGACCAGCACCTGGCCGGAGCACAGACCCATCATCGCGCCGGTGTTGACAGCTCACGCGAACTGGATGCCGCGGTGCAGGCCCAGGTGCGGCATATCGAAAGCAGTGTCGATCGGGCCGAGGATCCGCAGCAGCTGAAGGCGGAGATCCAGCAGCGGCTGGAGACCATTCTGCGTCACCTCGACGAGCACCGTGAGTCCGATGAAGCACGTCAACACCAGCTGGAGGAGCAGCTCGAACGTCTCAACCAGCGCGTGCGTGAGATGGAAAAGGAGGGTGAAAGCCTGCGTCAGCGCCTGCGCGAAAAGCATGAGCAGGCCGTGCGCGACCCGCTCACCGGCCTCTATAACCGTTTGGCATACGACGAACGCATCGTGCAGGAATTCGCTCGCGCCAAGCGCTACAAACAGCCGCTGTCGCTGGCGGTGCTGGATATCGATCGTTTCAAGCGCATCAACGACAGCTACGGCCACAAGGCCGGCGACAAGGCGCTGAAGATCATCGCCGACCGGGTGCGCAATAACCTGCGCGAGACCGATTTCCTGGCCCGCTATGGCGGCGAAGAGTTCGCTATCATAATGCCGGAAACCTGCCTGAGTGACGGCCTGGTGGCGGTGGAAAAACTGCGCAAGGACGTCTCGCAGAGCCAGTTTCACTACCAGGGTACGGGGGTCGCCATCACCGTCTCCGTGGGACTGGCGGAAGTGCGTGAAGGCGACAGCCCCGAAACCCTGTTTCAGCACGCTGACCGCGCCCTCTACAGGGCCAAGGACAGCGGCCGTGACCGTACCTGCGCGGAGGAAAACTGATGCCGGGCAAGGGGGACGCACTGGCGGGCACGCAGAGTGACAAAAAGGTACGCCTCGACAAGTGGCTGTGGGCGGCCCGCTTCTTCAAGACCCGGGGCCTCGCCTCCGAGGCCATCAAGGGCGGCAAGATCGAACTCAACGGCAGCCGCGCCAAGCCCAGTCGTGAACTCAAGGTGGACGATGAACTGCAGATCCGTCAGGGTTTCGACGAAAAGACCGTTATTGTGCGCGATCTCTCCGACCGCCGCGGCCCTGCCCCGGTGGCCCGGCAGCTTTATGAAGAAACCCCGCAGAGTATCGTGCAACGTGAAAGGATCGCCGCACAGCGCCGCCTTGCCAATGCCCACCGCGAGCCGGGCCAGGGCCGTCCCACCAAACGCGCGCGGCGGCTGATTCACGGGTTTACCGGTAAATAGCCCGCAGAGGTTAACATCCCCCTGAGTTCGGAAGGATATTCCTTAAGGAGCCCCCAGTCTCTTGCGTGAAGTCAGTCGCGGTAGTGCGGGTCGATCCAGCAGCGGGGCAAGGGTTCGCCGGAAGGAAACAGCAGCTCGGCCTTGGCAAACTCCCGCGGTTCCTGCATTTCCTCGCCGGCATGAAAGCGGCCCTGTACTTCCGCACGGCAGGGATCCACGAGGGTATTGGTGTTGAGTATCTCAACGAGGTCGCCACTGACTTTGTCTTTCAGGAACATGTCGGTCTCCTTATATCTGCTTGTTAACGCCCCTCTAAAGTATAGGCCAGCAATCGTCGCTGCGACATTGCGGTCGGCACCTGTTTTCTCATATTTCCGCCATTTCCAGGTCATCCTGAATGGCATCCAGCCCGGCCTGGGCGCACTTCTCATCGGTCTCGCCGGAGGGGGCGCCGGAGATTCCGATACCACCGATAATGGCGCCGCCGGCCTGGATGGGCAGGCCACCGGCGGAAAACACCAGACCGGGGGTTTTGCCCACGGAAAAGGGCGATGTAAAGCGCTGCGTGAGTTGAGATGTTGGGGTATTGAATTACAACGCGGTGTAGGCCTTATTGCGGCTGATGGCGAGGGTCAGATTCATCGCCAGCACGTCGCGCAGTACCACCTGCGGATGGCCTCCACGGTCGACGATGGTCACCGCCACCTGTACCCCTTCTTTGCGGCAGGCATTAATGGCCGCCTGGGCCGCGTTCAGCGCTGTGTCGAGAGACATGCGGGGGATGGTGACCAGCACCGGCTGTTCTTCTTCGGCGAAAGCCGCTCCGGCCATCGCCAACAAAGACAAGCTAACAATGATTAGGTGTGCACGTTTGTTCATGGTGATCCCTTGGTGGCTGTAATTGATTTGTGTCAATGGTCACTTGGCGTTGCCCCAGTAAAGTCAGGGGGTTTTATCCATTGGCCCGGTGAATTGATAACGCTAGTATAGCTCGATGATGAAGGGTTTCAGTTGGAGTTGCTTAAGCATTGCTTAAGGGTGCTTCTAGATAATAGATCATGTCCTCTGCATGACCTGAAAGCTGTACTGCCTGACGTGATTCGTCGGAAATGGGTGTGGTTCCCTTTTCACGAACACAATGCAGCGGATGCGGCCTACAGGCGGCTTCGCCCTCGGCGTTGAAACTTTTTGACTGGATGCCTTCGAAAGTACGCGTTGATGCCGGGCCGGGTGTAAAGCCAGGGCCGCAATCTGTTCTGGCTATTATCAGCATTGCCCTTAGATAACCTTTGACGACAGGAGAACGACAATGATTCGATCCACCATGGTGGCAACCTTCGCGGTATCCCTGACCCTGGGCACTGGCGCATTGGCTGGTGGTGGCCACGGCACCCACTGGGGCTACGAAGGTAATGAAGGTCCCGAGCACTGGGCCGAACTGAGCAAGGAATACGCCACCTGCGGTACCGGCACCCGTCAGTCCCCCATTGATATTCCCGCGGCCATTCCGGCCAAGCTTCCGCCCATCAAGTTCGATTTCGAGCACGCCACCTTGGAGATCCTCAATAATGGCCACACCATCCAGGTGAACCATGACGAAGACTCCAGCATCACCGTGAATGGTGAGCAGTTCGATCTGCTGCAGTTTCATTTCCACACCCCCAGTGAAAACACCGTCGCTGGCAAGCACCACGATATGGAGTTGCACATGGTGCACAAGAGCGCCAAGGGTCAGCTGGCCGTGGTGGGTATTTTCATGAAGACGGGTAAGGAAAACGCGGTGCTTAGCAACATCTGGGCGCACATGCCTAAGCAGGCCGGCGACAAGAAGAAGGTCAGTTCCGTGCGCATTCATCCGGCCGATCTGTTGCCTGCCGATCACAGCTACAGTCGTTTCAACGGCTCCCTGACCACCCCGCCCTGCAGTGAAGGCGTGAAGTGGTTCGTGATGCAGAACCCCATCGAGGTCTCTGCCGAGCAAATCAAAAAATTCACCGGAACCGTCAGTGAAAACAATCGCCCGGTTCAGCCGCTGAACGGCCGCTTCGTTCTTACCGAACTCTGAGCTAATCTGCTGACCTGTGCGGGGCCGCCTCCTCCGGGTGCGGCCCCTTTTTATGTATGCTTATTATCCGTATGTCTATGCCAACCCACGGAGAGTATCCATGGAAAGATTTCTCGCTTCGACTCGCGTTATCGACTGGCGGACGCCCAGCGTACTCGAACAGGCCCACTCTTTGACAAAGGACTGTGAGGGTGATGAGGCGGTGGCCAAGACTTGTTTCGACTGGGTGCGTGACGAGGTGCGTCACAGCTGGGACTACCGACAGAACCCGGTAACCTGTAAGGCCTCCGAGGTACTCGCCCACCGCACTGGCTACTGCTACGCCAAGAGCCACCTGCTGGCGGCATTGTTGCGCGCCAATGGCATTCCCGCCGGGCTGTGTTATCAGCGCTTGAGCGTAAATGACGATGGCGCACCCTATTGCCTGCACGGCCTCAATGCGGTCTATCTGCAAAGGCATGGCTGGTATCGTGTCGATGCGCGCGGCAACAAGCCGGGCATCGATGCGCAGTTTATGCCGCCGCGTGAGCGGTTGGCCTTTGCCATCAATGAAAAACAGGAAGCTGATTTTCCGGAGATCTGGGCCGAGCCCTCACTGAGTGTGGTGGCGGTGCTGGAAGGGTATGAGACGGTGAAGGCGGTGCATGAGAATCTGCCGGATGTGGCGCTGGTTTCAAAATCGCCGGCACAGGTGCCGTAGGAGCGGGCCATGCCCGCGATGGTTTTTCCCTTCACCTCGGAACTCGGCGCTTTGGATATTGTGGGAGCGGCTTCAGCCGCGAATAAAACTAGCCAGTATTCGCGGCTGAAGCCGCTCCCACATAACACCAACATTTACCATCAGGAAAATATCGCGGGTATGGCCCGCTCCTACCATAATGGTGATATTTCATGATTGCGGGTAGTCAGCGCTACTCGGACACTACACGAGTATTTTCTGGCAGCTGGGCCGCTCCCGCATGCGCTCAAGGTAGCGGCTGGTTTGCGGCATGTTGTCGAGCAAATAACCGCCACGCCCGCGCTGCAGGTAGTCCAGCATGGGGATGATCAGATAGTCAGCAATGCCCGCGGCAGCACCGGAAAAATAATCGCTTGTCTTCAGCGCAGTTTCGATAATCT
>JAJRWE010000078.1 GCA_024276955.1 Gammaproteobacteria bacterium | reverse complement strand
CGGCACCGCCATGCCCATCGCTAGCGCCGCGCGCGGCGCCCGGGTGATCGAAAAACACTTCACCCTGGACCGCAACCTGCCCGGCCCCGACCACCGCGCCTCGCTGGAACCCGATGAACTGTACGCCATGGTGGAAGGCATCCGCCAGGTGGAGCAGGCCCTGGGCGACGGCCAGAAGCGCGTGGCGGACAGCGAACGGAAGAACCGCGCCATCGCGCGCAAGTCGCTGGTGGCCGCACGCCCCATCCGCGCCGGCGAGACCTTCAGCGAGGACAACCTCACCGCCAAGCGGCCGGGCGACGGCCTCGCCCCCGTGCACTACTGGGCTCTGTTGGGCCGGCCGGCAGGGCGCGACTATGCCGCCGACAAGGCCATTGGCGGAGAGGAACTGGCATGACATCCCCCTCCTCGACTCCCGTAGGAGCGGCCCCTCAGGCCGCGATGGATTACCCGACACCGTCATCGCGGCCTGAGAGGCCGCTCCTACCAGAGGGGGCGAGGTAGCCCGTGGCAAAGCCGACAACAACAGCCGCGTCCACCAGCCTGATCCTGCTCGGCGCCGGCGGCCATGCGACCGTGCTGGCAGAGATCCTGCAGGCGGCAGGCGAACCCCTGCTCGGCCTGTGCGCACCGCGCCTCCCGACACCCGGCCTGCTCGCTAACCTGCCCTATCTGGGCGATGACGAGGCCACCGAACAACATGACCCGGGCACGGTGCAACTGGTCAACGGCCTCGGCTCCAGCGCCGACATCTCGGCACGGGCCGAGATCTTCCGGCGCTTCCGCGAGGCCGGCTACCCCTTCGCCACGGTACGTCACCCCTCAGCCATCATCAGCCCCAGCGCACACACCGGCGAGGGCCTGCAGGCTCTGGCCGGCAGCCTGATCAACAGCGAGGCCCGCTTGGGCGACAACGTACTGATCAACAGCCACGCCGTGATCGAACACCACGGCGAGATCGGCGACCACTGCCACATCGCCAGCGGCGCCGTGCTCTGCGGTAACTGCCGGCTGGCGGCGGGCGTGCACATAGGCGCCGGGGCGGTCGTGAAACAGGGCGTACGCATCGGTACCGGCGCAGTGATCGCCGCCGGTGCGGTGGTCATCGCCGACGTGCCACCGCACACCCTGGTGGCCGGGGTACCGGCCCGCATCAAGCGAGAGAATATCCGATGAATCCACGTGAGGTGCTGGTGGTGATCCCCGCCCGCGGCGGTTCAAAAGGGCTGCCGGGCAAGAACATCAAGCCGCTGGACGACCTGCCCCTGCTGGGCTGGACCACCGAGGCCCTAAGCCAGAGCGGCCTTCGCGAGGCCCGTTGCCTGCTCAGCACCGACGACACGGCCATCGCCGAGGCCGGCCGTGCCTGCGGTCTGGTGGTCCCCTTCCTGCGACCGGCCAAGCTAGCCAGCGATACGGCCTCTTCCCTGGACGTCGTGCTACACGCCCTGGACTGGCTGGCCGAGGCACGCGGCGAACAGCCGACCTGGATACTCCTGTTACAGCCCACCTCCCCCTTCCGCCCACCCGCGGCCATCGACCGGGCCTGGGAAATACTGCACGATGATCCCACCCTGGACGCCGTGATCGGCGTCAAGGCCATCCACCGCAGCCCCGGCAGCCTGTTCCTGGCCAACGCCCGGGGCCATCTATGCCCACTGGGTGACGACGACATCACCCGCCGCCAGGACAGCCCCGGCGTGCTCACCCCTAACGGCGCCCTCTATCTGATACGCAGCAGCGTGCTGCGCACCGGCGGCAACTTCTTTCCGCCCGCCACCGCCCCCCTGCCCATGGACGCCATCGCCAACCTCGACATCGACGACGCCACCGACTGGGCCATGGCCGAGGCCCTGCAAGGCCTGAGCTGGCGGGCAGTCAAATAGGGTGAGCAATGCCCACCCTGATGAAAGCTGTTCAAAAAAACACCCATTTTCCGTAGGTTGAGCAAGGCTACCGCGTCCTCGGTAACTGCTCCTGCGTTACCCTACCTCCTGCATCCATGCAGTCGTGCTATCGCTCCTTGCCTACGTCCATGTAGGCAAAGCTACCGCGTCGTGCTATCGCTCCTTGCCTACGTCCATGTAGGCAAAGCGCAGCGTGCCCAACATTTCCGTGCACCCCGTTGGGCACGTCGCTACGCTCCTTTGCCCAACCTACATCACTTTTGTTTGCCACAGAGACACTGAGGGGCACGGAGAAAAACCCTATCTTGTGACACCGCTCTGCGGTGTCACACATCCCGTGGCGCTCCGCGCCACCTCAACCAAGGCAAGCCAGACAGACCGGGCACCGCCCACCATAGAGTCTGGCTGCACCGAAAACGGTGGGCATTGCCCACGCAACTCCGTGCCCTCTGTGGCAAATAAGCCCTTGCCACATCACACGCCCCACCCACTGGCATCCAACTTGCATAATTCCGCAACAACGACACCAACAACGATTCATTGACACCCGTGAAACCAACCCCGTGAACGACTGGAAACCCATCGCCGTCCCCTCTTCCACCCGCATGAAGGCGGTGCTCGAGGTCATCGACCGCGGCCGCATGCAGATTGCCCTGGTGGTGGACGACGGCTGCCACCTGTGCGGCACCGTCACCGACGGCGATATCCGCCGCGCCCTGCTGCGCGGCGAGGGCCTGGACACGCCGGTGGAAAAATTCATGAATGACACCCCCGTCACCGGTCTGGTCAGCGAGGACGCACTGCTCTGGCAACGCACCATGCAACGCCACAGCCTCGGCCATCTGCCCCTGCTCAACGCCAAGGGCTGCATTGTCGGCCTCACCCGCTTTCAGCCACCACAGGAACCGCGCCACGACAACGCCGTGGTGCTAATGGTCGGCGGCCTGGGCTCACGCCTGCGGCCACTGACCCAGGCCCGCCCCAAGCCTCTGTTGCAGGTGGGCTCCAAGCCCATCCTCGAAACCATTGTTGAAAACTTCGCCAGCCACGGCTTTCACCGCCTCTATCTGTGCATCAACTACAAGGGCGAGATGATCCGTGAGCACTTCGGAGACGGCAGCCCGTGGGGGGTAGAGATTACCTATGTGGAGGAAAAGGAACGCATGGGCACCGCCGGCGCCCTCAGTCTGCTGCCGGAGCAACCGGACGCGCCCTTCTTCGTCATGAACGGCGACCTGCTCACCCAGGTGGACTTCGTGCGCCTGCTGCGTTTTCACCAGAAACAGGCGTCCGCGGCCACCCTCTGCGTGCGCGAATACGCTCATCAGATTCCCTATGGCGTGGTCGATCTCAACGGCCACACGGTCACTGGCATGCTGGAAAAACCCAGCCACCGCGTGCACGTCAATGCCGGCATCTACATGCTCAACCCGGAGGCCCTGGCGCTGATCCCGCACGGCCGCTATCTGGACATGCCGGACCTGGTCAACCGCATGCTCGAGCAAGGCATGCCCGTGGGTAGTTTCCCTATCCACGAATACTGGATCGACATCGGCCAGATGCAGGAATTCCAGCAGGCCCACGAAGACTACGAAGAAAAATTCCCGGCCTGACAAACTCCTAGCCCACCGAAAACAAAACAAACAAGACGAGAAAAACAAGGATGAACATGCCGTGCCAGCACATCACAGAGGTCACACAGCCATCGCCTACCGCCGATGCCGCCAAGCCCGACAGCAACCTCTATTTCTTCGACTATCAACAAGCCTATCAGGCCGCCGCACTACGCAGACAGGTCCCCACGGCACATCCCAGCATCACCGCCCTGCAGGTCTGTTTCTACGACGGGCCACTGCAGGCGGATGCACTGGAAAATATGCTCAACCTACCCTTTGAGCAGATCGAGAGCCGATTGCTCGACCTGCCTTACCAGCTGCCAAACCAGATCATCTTCCCGACGGGCACGCCCGGCAATTTCATCGCCGAGATCGGCCGGGTATTCGAGCAAACGCTGTTGAACATCGTCCAGCGGCGAAAAATGCTCACGGCCCGGATCCAGCAACAGCTGAAAAACCAGCGGCCCGAGTTCGACAGAAACACACCGCTGCGCATCCTGCTCAAATCGAACCGCTTGACAACCGTGATGCAGCACTGCTCCCGCCAGCTGGCCCGGGCCCTGGAAAAACAGGGCCACGAGGTCTTTCTGTGCCTGGAGGAAAACAACATGCAGCTGCTCGACAGCTACCTGCATATCAAGGCCCAGGCAGCCTTCAACCCGCATGTGGTGTTCAACATCAACGCCCTGGACACGCAACACCTGCATCCTGACGTGTTCTACTTTTCCTGGTGGCAAGACCCCATGCCCAGCATCACCCGTGGTGTTATCCTGCCCTGGCGGAAACGTGACATCACACTCTCCCTGACACAAAATTTCGATGACTACCTGCAACATTGCGGCTGTCCTGAGGTTACGCGCCAACACTTCGGCATCGACGAAAAGATCTTCAATACCGCCCACGACGTGGAACGGGAAAACAAGATCGTCTTCATCGGTTCCTCCTACCGCGACCGGCTGCGAACAAACCCCAGCGAGAGCGGCGCCTTACGGGACATCGTCGCACACATGAAGGCCGGTGAGCCTGTCGACGAGGCCTTCCTGCGACCGTTGAGCCGGCACTGGGGTCTCGATTACCACCGGGTTTACTGGGATCTGTTCCACTATGCGGTGCGCGATGTCACCCTGCAGTGGCTGTGCCGCGAGGCGGATATCCCCGTTGAAGTCTACGGCCGTGGCTGGCAAGACGACCCGCTCGTGCGCCCCCACTTCTGTGGTGAACTGCCGCACGGCGAGGCCGTGGCGCGCGCCTACAATTCGGCCCGCTACGCCTTCATCTGTCATCCCTTCGAGATCAATTCCCAGCGCCTGGTGGAAGCCGCCGCCTGCGGCAGCGTGCCGGTGGTGTTCGACTGCCGCCATATTGCCGAGCCACCTCACTGGGACGAATACTGTCGCTTCTTCCGCACCGCCGCGCAGTTGCGTGACTGCCTGCACGGTAAAGATGGGTTGAATCCTACACCTGTCGCCCAATCATTCAGCTACGATCATCTGGCGGATTTTGTGACCCGTACCGTGCATGAGCGGCTGGGGTGGACATAGCAATCCCGAGCCAATCAGTCCTGTTTTGGCCAATGGCAAGGGCATGCCATTGGCAGCGAAACGCGCCTTGCCGCTAACGGCATCTCGACGCGCTGATATGTGCGCTTTATACGCACACCTGATTCCGTGACTTCATGACGGCGCATGGCACAAAAAACTCTTGATTCCACTGCGGTTCAAAAAATGCCTTATCAAATATGGTACTGATGCTAAAATCTTGAAGCTAGGCTGTGATAACCTGCCAAACTTCGGCTGTTGGCCTGCATGAAAAGCAGTGGAAACCGTCCCCATGAACAATCATTTCGATCAACTTGTCTCTGTACTTGACGATTATCCCGGCAGCATGGATGCCTTATCCCTCCATGGTTTTCTAACTGCATTGGCCATTGGGCCAGATGAAGCCCTGGAGAAACCTTGGCTACACGAAATCCTTAATTCTCCCCCCGGGACAGCACTGCCTGAAAACATGGAAGCACTTGGACTTCATATGATGGCGAGCCTGGAACAGATACTTGGTGAGCTTACAGAAGAGCGCTTCCATCCACGAATTAAAACACCCGATAAAGACAATGAAGCGGTCAAGGCCTGGTGTCGCGGCTTTCAGCAGGCGGTTCTACTTGCTGAGTCCGAATGGGAGGCGTTTCATGATAGATGCCCGGATGCCGCCCTCAAGGGCGTGACTATCGCCGCCATTCTTCGGCCAGAACTTGCAGAAGCCATGTTCGGTATTCCACAAGACCAGCATGATCTATTTGTTGCCGAACAGGCCCCGTTGCTAGGCTCAACCATGGAGACCTACTATCAGGCGTTCACAAAAATAGTGTGTGATGAAATTGCAGATATCGATCTTGAACCGCCCACAATGGAAGAACTTCCACGGTTCAGCGAAGAGGAGTTAACCAGCAAGAGTAACGACGAACTGCTCCATCTTCTCAGCATATTCGATGATAGTCTGCCGCATGTAGTCATACTCGAATCTATTCGGCGTGAAGCCCCAATGGTGGAGAAACTCAACCAATATCTGGCGGATGATAAGCATTGGGATGAAGAACAAGAGTTCGGAGGAGACTCCTGGTGGACCCGGCTGCATGCCATCATGATATTGGGCGGAATTTCCGGAGAAAAGGCAGGCCAGAGTTTAATCAGCGCCTTCAGCCGCATGCCTGATTATGGTGATGACCCACTCTGGGAATGGCTGGCGGAATACTGGCCGGCACTGTTCCGAAACAAACCGGAGGGGATTCACCAAATGCTGCATGCCATGGCAGAAAACACCAGTCTGGACTGGTACATCAGACACCACGCCACAAGCTGTGTTTTGGCGCACGCAGCCTCAAAAAACCAGGAAGCCCTGGAGCAAGCTCTGGACTGGCTAGCCGGCCTAATTGCCACTGAAGATGAGGATGAAGAGTTTCGTTATATGGAAGGCGGAACCCTGCTTGGTTTTGCACCGGAACGGCATCGTCCATTGCTGGAAAAACTAGCCGATCTACAAGAAGATCTGGGACTTGGCACAATTTTTCTCAGAAGTGACATTAATCGGGCCTTCAAAGAGGGCAAAAACAGACCCGAGTGGGAACGCTTTGATAACCCTTGGGAATTTTATGATCCTGAGGATATTCTGCGGCGACAACAGCGGTGGCACTCAGAAACAGCTGCACGCTACTCTGCTGATGAAGATGAGGCGTATGAAGAAAAGGAAGCGACCGGGCCGAACTATCACTCCAGCCCGGTAGAGACCTACACACGCGAACAGCCCAAGGTGGGGCGCAATGAACCCTGCCCCTGTGGGAGCGGCAAGAAGTATAAGAAATGTTGCCTGCAATAAGCCACCTCGCAGCAGCACAAAAGTAGGCACATTAGCGGCGCAGAAGCTGGATATCTTAGACGCAAAATACGAGCCCATGATTTAGAAACGGGTTTACCGACCCGTGTCCGGACTTTACAGTCCGTTAGTCTAACCCACCAGCTTTAGCGGGTGGTTGTTGAGATAAAGGTGAGAAAGACTCACCCCGTACATTGCCTTCCGGATCGGGCCAAACAGGCGGCGGTTCCTTATTCCCCTACAAACCAGGCATCCATTGGCGCAGAAGCATACGCAGTTGGCAGACCCCGGCTTAGTCCGCCCCTGTCCGGGATGAAAACGTACTGAATTCCGTGCAATAAGAAATCTTCCAGATTTCTAATATTCGGCCAGATATTTTCGTCTTCCTTCACTGCGAGCCTTGCAGCAAGCGTTCGTTTGGCTGCTTGCGAGGGACTCATTCCCAGGGGCCGATGATACTTAACAGACGGGGAAATCCTACTACGCGCCTCGCATGTTCCCTTCCTATTCGGTTGGCAAGAGTGCTTGGATCATTGGCGTGATAGAGGCCGTCTTTTTTTGCCTGTTTTGAAGCCTGCTCGCTGCCAATACCCCGACTTTAACCCAGCTTATTCGCAAGATCTTCTGCTCGAAGATGCGTACGCATGAAGTTTTGCCCTATCGATCCCCGAACGCATCCATATGGATCTTGCGCTAAAGCACGCCCCAGGTGCGTCGATATTTCAACAGCAGGGAACTGATCGCACTGCGGCATTGCACGGCCAGACGAATCTGACCTTCGGTTCTTGGCTTGCGCTCGGTGCGCCACTGGTGTGCTGGAATGAGGGGATTTGGGCTTGTTAGAAACCCGCAGAAATGGTGTAAGTCATTGATAATATGGCGGAGAGGCAGGGATTCGAACCCTGGGAAGGTTGCCCTTCAACGGTTTTCAAGACCGCCGCTTTCGACCACTCAGCCACCTCTCCGGTCAGTTCCGTCTGCCGGTTTCTGGCTTGAAACGGGCCAAGACCGGCACAATATCCTTGAAATACTGTACAGTACGCAAACGGGCGGCCATGATACCCGAACCCCGTACCGGAATGCCAACCGTTTATTGGCCAGTTTGACCCCCTCATAGGCGGAACTTATACTTCGAATCCTGTCTAAATACGTACTATACTGTAGATGTCCGGCATAGGTGCCGGAAAAACCACAAAAAACGGAGATCATTGACCCATGAACCAGTATTCCAATGCTGTCACCTCTATCCCGGCCTCAGCACTGGCTACCAACAAGCTGATTCGCAACACATATACGTTGCTGGCCATGACACTGCTGTTCAGTGCCGCCACAGCCGGTGCCTCAATGGCCTTCAACCTGCCCCATCCGGGCCTGATCATCACGTTGGTGGGCTTCTTTGGCCTGTTGTTCCTGACCCACAAGTTCAGCAACAGCTCGCTGGGCCTGCTGTTCGTGTTCGCCCTCACCGGCTTCATGGGCCTGACCCTCGGCCCCATCATCAGCGCCTACCTGAGCATGCCTAATGGCTCCCAGGTGGTCATGACCGCCCTGGGCGGCACCGGCGCCATCTTCCTCGGCCTGTCCGGCTATGCGCTGACCACGCGCAAGAACTTCAGCTTCATGGGCGGTTTCCTGATGGCCGGTATTCTGGTGGCCTTCCTCGCTGGTATCGGCGCGGTGGTCTTCTCGATGCCCATGCTATCGCTGGCCGTTTCGGCCATGTTCGTGCTGCTGATGAGCGGCCTGATCCTGTATCAGACCAGCGAAATGGTACATGGCGGTGAGACCAATTACATTCTCGCCACCGTGACGCTGTATGTCAGCATCTACAACCTGTTCCTGAGCCTGTTGCATCTGCTGACGGCCTTCGGCAGCAACGACTGATCCGTCACCCTGACGGCGATAAAAAAGCCCCGTTCACACGGGGCTTTTTTTGTGCCTGGCGACACAGACTAATGTGTACATTGATCCGTACGATCCGCCCTATCAGAGATCGCGCACACCCAAAACATCCCTCACGACCGGACGGATCTTCTCCGCCATTTCCGGCGCCTCGATATCCATCACCTGCTCCACCACCCATTTGTCGTCGCTGGATGCCATGATCTCCGCCACCTTCTGTCCCAGATAGCGATTGAAGTCGTAGCCGGGGCCGCCCTTATCAAAGCTGCATTCCGCATAATTACCTAGCCGCTCATTGAGACGGTCGATGAAATCCCCCCGGTAATCCCCGAGGCCCAGCAGGTCGGTCTTGTTGGCGACGATGGTCTCGACCAGCTGGCCGGCAATGCCATTGATCAACGGGCCGCGCTCCTCTTCGGCTAGCTTCCCGTAAATCAGCCGGTCGATGATATGCAGCAGATCAACGGAAAATTCTGCAATAACATCGATGGCCTGGCTGTCCTGCGGAAAGGAAAAGCCTTCTTTCTCCATGTGCAGGAAACTGTCCTTAGCCAGCTTCCAGATATTGATCGCAGCGGCGCTCGACAGGCTGTCCAGCGTCTTTGGCTTTCCGGAGCCCTGCCTGTTCCGCTCTGAGCGATCCGATCGGTGCCAGCGTGTTCTGAGTCGTACCGCCATTATCCTAGAATCCTCAGTTGGATGGGGTGAAGTGTGCGTTTGCGGTGACGCAGGGCAAGGCGCAATGACGCGGAACAGTTGTTCTATTCCAAGGAGTTGCAACGCAGCCATGCATCACCGCAAGCGTGCAATTCACCCCGTAGCGTGGCTCACCCAGCAGGTGAAGTCGTAAATCGATGTCAATAACTTCCATATCAATAAGTTAGCATCAGAATGG
>JAJRWE010000077.1 GCA_024276955.1 Gammaproteobacteria bacterium | reverse complement strand
GCAACGACTATTACACGCTTTATCGCTGACATTACATGGGTACACTTTTGTCACAAATATCCCGAATAGTGGCAAATATGCCTGAAATATCAGGGAGTTGAATAGATCATGCGAACGGTTCTTAAAGGAACTTCAGTCTAAGTGTATGGTCATCAACAAATTCACCTGAAAGCCAGACTTCACCTGCCAGGTGAGGACGCTACGACCTGCCCAGCAGCTCTGAGCGCCCGCCTGACTATGCAAAAAAACTCGTTAAGGAACAAGGCCATTAATTCATTTTTTTGCCTGCATGGACGCAGGTAAGGGGCGTGAGCAGGAGCGGAAGCTTTGCTACGCCAGACGAACACTCAGAACCACTGGACAGGCCGTTCAACTGATTAATCTAGGATGGTGGGCAGTGTACCCTCTGCGCCCGACAGCATTAAGCCCAGAGAAAACACTGCCCCCCCAAGACCACCGGAACGGACTATGCCCGTGATAACGGGAGGAAGATAAACTCACCTGTGGGAGCGGCTTCAGCCGCAAAAGACAAATCTGGCTTTCTTCGCGGCTGAAGCCGCTCCCACAATGTCAAAGCAATAACCTCAAAAGCATCACGGGCATGACCCACTCCTATCCAAAACATTTATCACAGCTTTTTGGTTGGTTATTGCCGGTAATCAGGTTAGAATGAGTCCAGCTCATCGCCAAGCCTGGCGCCAACCGCTAGAATGAGTGGTTGCAGCAAACCCCGATTTACCACCTAACGTCACACAGATAAACAGGAGAACACCCGATGGCACATGAATTGCCCGCACTACCCTATGCCCAGGACGCCCTCGAGCCGCACATTTCCGCCGAGACCCTGGAATACCACTACGGCAAGCATCACCAAACCTACGTCACCAACCTGAACAATCTCATCGAGGACAGCGAATTCGCCGACGCCTCCCTCGAAGAGATCATCATGAAAGCCAGCGGCGGCCTGTTCAACAATGCCGCCCAGGTCTGGAACCACACCTTCTACTGGAACTGCCTCACCCCCAACGGCGGCGGCGAGCCCAGCGGTGACTTGCTGGCAGCCATCAACAGCACCTTCGGTTCCTTCGACGAATTCAAGCAGCAGTTCGCCACCTCCTGCGCCACTAACTTCGGCTCCGGCTGGACCTGGCTGGTGAAGAACAGCGATGGCAGCATTGAAATCGTCCACACCAGCAACGCCGGCAGCCCACTGACCACGGGCCAAACCCCGCTGCTGACCTGTGACGTGTGGGAGCACGCCTACTACATCGACTACCGCAATGCCCGTCCCAAGTACGTCGAACACTTCTGGAACCTGGTCAACTGGGACTTCGTGGCGAAGAACTTCGCCGGCTGAGAAACCCCGTTAATCCGCGTATAAAAAGGGGCCATTGGCCCCTTTTTTTATATCTGTCTATCATCGCCTTCTGCCCTCAAAGCACAGGTACCCGACATGGAAACCGTCATCATCTTCGAACGCTGGCTGCACATCACCGCCGGCATCCTGTGGGTCGGCCTGCTGTATTTTTTTAACCTGGTACAGATGCCCGCCATCGCCGCCGCGACAGAGGACAGCAACGGCCCCGGGCCGCAGGCGATTATGAAATACATCGTGCCGCGGGCCCTGCTGTGGTTCCGCTGGGCCTCCATCGTCACCTGGCTGGCCGGTGCCGCCCTGCTTGGCCCGGCCTTCATCGCCGCCTTCACCCTGCAACCCGGCTTTGTCAACATCGGTATCGGCTCCTGGCTCGGTACCATTCTGCTGTTCAATGTCTGGGCAATCATCTGGCCCAACCAGAAGAAACTGCTCGGAATAACACCTGCCGACGAACAACAGAAACAGCGTGCCAAGCGCACCGTCGCCCTCACCGCACGCATCAATCTCGTGCTGTCACTGCCACTGATCTATTTCATGAGCACACAGGCCCATGGCGTACTTTAATCACTTGGGATTTAATTCCCCGCAGCTCGCCTCGAAAAAGTAGGTTCTTTAAGAAAAGCGCCGTCTGACTTGGCGGAAGGCCAGTTGCATTAGCATGGCAAAATGGGTATTTTCACGATACGGTGTTTCGGGCTTTTCATGCCCACGGGAAACGTGAATTAATCGCATGGACACATAAAACACATCCACCCTACCTGGCTAATGCATGATCAATGGAAACCGCGACCTGTCCCCGACTACCCTGCAGCCAAAGCACTCCCAAAGGGTAAAACAGGAAATAACTTCAACCCGAAATGTACTGATGATTATCAAAAAACACTTTCAGCAAACATCATAACAAGCCAACATGAAACATTTCGTACTGATATTTAGCTTAATCATTTCGGGTGTTAGCGTAGCCACGACCGAAATCGACTATGTCCTCGTCAATAAATCAGAAAAGAAGTTATATCTTCTATCTAAAGGAGATCGGGTTAAAGAGTACAATGTTGTTTTTGGCGCCAACCCCAAGGGACATAAACAGCAACAAGGGGACATGCGAACACCTGAAGGGAAATATATCCTTGATTACAAAAAATCAGACAGCTCATTTTACAAGGCTATTCATATCTCATACCCCAGCGAAGAAGACAAAAACAGGGCAAAGGCCAGCGGTGTAAATCCCGGCGGCTTAATAATGATTCACGGCCAAAAGAATGGTTTAGGCTGGCTATCGGGATTCACTCAGCAATTTGACTGGACAGACGGTTGCATAGCCGTCACTAATGCTGAAATAGATGAAATCTGGAAACTGGTAAAACTAGGCACGCCCATCGAAATAAGGCCATAAAATACACAGCAAAGCGTGTGACCAGGGGATCAATTATTTGAAGATAAATCGATCACCTCCGTTTATCAGCTCGCAGCTTTTCCTACCAACAGTGCCCCCTCACAGATAGATTTCTCGCTACCCGTCAAATTTACCGCTAAGAGTCACGTCAATATTCCCCCTTAATGAGAACACACTATTCACGCAGCAACTCGCGAATCCTCTGCTGAATTTCAGGCTCATCCCACTCTGCCGCACCAAATAAGGCAAAACGAATCCGTCCGAATTTATCAACGACAAAACTGGTGGGGAAGGCAAATACCTGCCAGCGCTTCAGCGCCTCGCCGTCGCGATCCAGCAAAATCGGAAAATCCACGCTGACCTTGGTTTCAAGAAATTGCCGAATTACCGCTGGCGACTCCGCCATGTTTACCGCCAGTATTTCAAACGGCTGATCCGATAGCGCATCCGCCAAACGCTGCATGGATGGCATTTCATGCACGCAGGGCGGGCACCAGCTGGCCCAGAAATTCACCAGCACCACGTGACCTCGATAATCGTTCAGCGAGACCCTTTTCCCCGATAAATCACGCAGGCACAGCAGCGGAACGGCGCGATTGCTGCGATACGCTTTCAGCGTATTAGCCTTTTTCCCCGGCGTCACGGCCAGTGTGACTGTCGCCATCGCCACCGGTCGCCGCTCACGGGCAGGGATGCTGTTCAGAGCCTCGACCGCCGACAGCAGCAATGCAGGCAATTGTTCACGCATAACATCTTCCGCAGCATTGGCATCAGAGCGGAAATAGAAGCGGTCACGTACGCCACGCAGTACGCGCACGAACACATCACTGCCACCACTCTCCAGCGCGGTTATCAATTGCGCCAGCTTCCAGTACCACGGCGACCGGTCCGGCTGAAGCCAGTAGATGGGCACGTCGCTGGCCACAATGACGGGAAACGGTTTGGCCGCCTCGCCCGGCTCCGGCGCTGGTATGAACAGCTTGGGACTGATGAGGATCACGCCGGCAAAACGTGCATCGGCGCCACCATTCATTTGCCAGCGGTGAACGCCGCGCAACACCGGGATAGCACTACTACCATTGGCGATAAGGAACACCTTCTTGCCGCTCTTATGTAGCGCAGATTCCAGTACTGCTGCGACGTCAAAATCCGGCACCTGTAATAAGCTGCTGTCGGCCGGCGGCAGAAAGTGCGCCTCAAGCAGGTCAATCTGCCAAATCTCAACACCCTGCTGCGCCAGCTGTTGAGCCAACTGCACATCGGCAGTCTGCGGCCCAGCCTCGGAGGGAAACCAGACAAACAGCCGTTCACCCGCTGCGGGGTGGATAGTAACGGGGATCTCTTCACCGTCAGGGATTGGGATTGACGCCGTTCCGGCGCAGGCGCCGGCAACGAAAAATAGCAGCAAAAGAGAAAGCAAAAGTCGTGGCATTAAGCGCAAGTCAGATTGTAGAGGAGCATTGCAATAGTTACCCCTTCACTTTCTGTAGATACTCCACCAACTCATGGATTCGTGTACTCGGGTTATCTGTGTGATTCTCCCGTGCTGCTATCAAGGCTCGCAGCGCATTCGCTTTAGCGTATCCCAATTGATCCAGCCGCTGAGCAAACACGCCGTGAATCGCCTTTTTATAATCCGGCCAGAAGTTATTATTTAACTCATGCATTACCGTTTCGCAGATGCTTTTGCTTCCGGTAGAGTTATATGGCCTATCTGTATAAGTGAAGTGCAACAACAGCCAATACTCAAAGCAGGGGACAGAGGGGACAGCCTGAAAAACCCCTTTAAGGTTTCTGTTATCCAGCATATCCAAGGCCGATGATAGTCACCATGGGTATCTTTATCAAACACACAAAAGACCTTATCAAAGGCATCACCATATTTTTCGGCCTTGCGATAAAGATCCCGCGCGTGACTCACCACACTCGTCGGACTCGAGCCGCAATCACCAGCAACCTCTACATTGGTACTACTAAGCTTGTAATAATCTTTTAAGTCCTCGAAATAATTGGGCTCGGTCTTTTCACCCTCGCAGACGATCAGAACCTTATCATAGGGTTTCCGCTTCGCCTTTCGCCGGGCTAGATCTTTGGACTGCTTGGCTCTGCGCTTATGAAAAAGATCATCCGTCCCCATGCCACACCTATGCTGTTTTCAGCTTCCGGATATAGGGCAAAGCACCATAACGCCCAGCCAGGTAGGACATCTCCAGATTCTCCCGATTTTTTCGCGGGCTGAAATCAGATAGCGGAATCAGCTCGGTAGCCTGCCCCTCATCCTTTTCACAAAACCAGACCTGGTCACGGCGAAACACTTCCTGGCTGAGAATCGAGGTCTCGTGAGTGGTAAACACCAGCTGTGCATTATTGGGATTCGTCTCCGGATTGTGGAATAACTCCACCAGAAAACGCACCAGTTTGGGATGCAGGTTGTCATGCAGCTCATCAATAAACAGCACACAACCATTTTTCAAGCTATCTAACCAAGGTCCGGCAAAACTGAAAAGCTTTTGAGTGCCATCTGATTCTTCACCAAACTCAAACATCACCGTGCGGCCGTCTGTGGCCTGGTGTACCGTTTTAATCTCAATGAGTTCTTTATCTTTCAGTTCTTTGGCCAACTGCTGTTTATACGCCTCAGACATGTTATCCGGCAGGCTGTGGATATCAAACTTTTCTTTAATCACCTGCACATCATGGATATCCAGGTCTGCCGCCTTCAGAAAATCAAGCACCCGTTCGTGGCTATCCGGGCTCTCACACAAGGAAGCGGTGAAGCCAGGCCCCCACCCTCCTAACTGAGCAGTGCGCAAGGTGTGCTTAAACCAGTCATACACCGGCTGCAACTGCTCGCTGTTAAGCTGCACTGCGGTGGAAAGAAACAACGCATTCGGGCGTGTAGACTCCTGCCAAAGTTGTTTTTGGCCAGACAGTGCCTTTCCCATCTTCCAGGCATAGTTCTGCCTTTCCTCATCCCAGACCCGGCTGAACCAACGTTGGGGCAGTCCCTTGGGAAAAGCCAGCAGCCACTCCTCCAATACTTGGGTACGAGTGGCGGTAAAGCCATATTGGAAACGAACGCCATCAGCGATAAATACCACCTCAAATTCGGTGGGTGCCTGCTCTGTTCCAACATCCAGCCGGAAGGGGGAGATAGGCAGCTCATCACCACGCTGTACCTTGGTGGCAGAATCTGCCACCACTCGTTCCATGGCGTGTAAAGCTTTAATAAAGTTGGACTTACCCGCCGCGTTGGGGCCGTAGATAGCCGCCGAGCGCAGCAGCGCCGGGTTACCTGCTCCAGGAGGCTGAAAGGTATTGCCCTGCTCCAGCTCATCTCCCTTCCCCTTGACCAGGCTAAAGGTTTGCGCTGTTGTAATAGACCTGAAATTAGCTACCGTAAACTCAATCAGCATCACTCCACTCCTTAAATGGCTGATTTCGACATTTAATGTCAATACATACCATAGAACAGGCCATCAACATAAGTATTTGAAACATTTTTGGTGTTTTTTGCCAAAAATAGCCGCTTACCTCCCTACCTAAGCATCAAATCACCAGAAGTGCTCATTACACGGTCGACTAACCCGGCCAGATAAATTCCACCCGGGTGCCGCTGGGCTCGTAGCACATCATGTGCATGACGGGGAAGTCCGGGTCACGGCGCACTTACCGCCAGCCCAGCAGGTCGACAAAAAGGCCGCCGAGGCCTCCAGTCGACTGACGTTGGGGCCGAGGTGATGCGCGTCCTGCGTGATGGCTGCCAGGTTTTCACTTTCCATGCCCCTCCTCCTTTCGTGTTATCGGTAAGCGACTCTTGCCGGGGGCGATCAGGTAATGCGGCCGCGCCTTGATTTCGTCGTAGATGCGCGCCACGTAGCTACCCAGTAGGCCGAGACTGAACATCAGCACACTGCCGATGATCAGCAGCAGCAGAATCACGGTGGTGAAGCCATCCAGGGCCTGGCCGGACAGCTTGTCGTACAGGGCCTTGGCGCCGAGCAATAGGCTAACCAGAAATGTCACGCCGCCGAGAATCGTCACCAGTTGCAGGGGCAACGCGGTGAATGAGGAGATGGATTGCCATGACAATTTTAGCAGACGCAGCGCACCCCATTTGCTTTCACCGGCCTCGCGCGCGGGCTCCTCGAAGGGGATCTGCGCGGCGGGAAAGTGCATCCAGTTCACCAAGCCACGGAAGAAGCGGGTGCGCTCCGGCAGGGAGCGGTAGGCCTCGATGACCTTGCGATCCAGTAGCTTGTAGTCGGAGTGGTTGTGCAGATCGAGACCGGTGAGGGTGTCGAAGATGTGGTAAAAGACGTTGGCGAAATAGCGGTACGGACCGCTGCGGGTGTTGCGGGAAATTTTTACCGCCTCCACCACGTCGGCGCCGCCTAACCATAATTCGACCATCTTGGGCAACAGCGCGGGTGGGTGTTGCAGGTCGCTGTCCATCACCACTACGGCATCCGCATCGGCGTGATCCAGGCCGGCCATGATGGCGGCCTCCTTACCGAAGTTGCGGTTCAGCACCAGCAACGAGACGTCGCTGCATTGTTCGCACAGGGCCTGCACGATGCCGGGTGTGGAGTCCGTTGAGCCGTCATCGACGATGAGCAGGTCGGTGCTAAAAGAGGCCGGCAGGGCTTCGAGCTGGCGCAGGATTTCATCGAGGTGCCGGCGCAGGCCGTCGGCTTCGTTATAGACCGGAATAATGAGGGTCAGGTGATGCGTTTTCTGTGTGTTTTGTGTTGTCATTATTACCATTACCTGCCAGAGAATAATGAGGAATGAGGCTGTGGGAGCAGCTCATCGTGCCTTTTGGGTATTAGCCGCGATAGAAATATTAGACATGGCTACGCGGCTGATACCCAAAGGGCACGATGAGCCGCTCCCACAGTTTTCTTGTCGCAGGCGGCATTACCTTTGAATACACCATTGCCAGCAGTAAAAGAATCAGTGCCGACAGGCCCAGACCGAGATAGAAATTGTTGGGCACGAATTCAAACTCGACATTATGCTCACCATCTTCCAGCCACACGCCGTTGAACAGGTGATTGGCGCGCACCACGGGCAGCGATTCACCATCGACGCTCACCCGCCAGCCGGGATAGTACGACTCATTCCACACTAGCAGCCCCCGGCCCTCGACCTGCACCCGTACCATCATTCGGCTGGGGGATGGACGTTCGCTGCTTAGCACGCGGCCGCGCAGCCCGGCTTCATCTCTGCCCGATGGTGTCAGCGCAAAGGCGCTTTGGCCGACAATCGTGGCGCGGTCTTTGCTCGCTATTTGCAGATAGTCGCTGCCGCGATTCAGCACCACGCGGGGGAAATATAGCATCGGCCGCGGCTGGCCCACATCCCACAGCCGTGGTGTCAGCTGTCGTGCTGACTGCTTCAGCCAGCGGCTGCGCTGGAACAGCGCCGCATCGGTCATGATGTAGCGCACGTTGAGAAAGGCCAGGTGTTGCAGGAACCGGCCATTGGGTGGCAGCTCGTCCAGCAGCCCGGAGATCAGCGCATGATCGCGGATGACCAGCCCTTCGGCTCCCTGCACATAGCGCACCCCGGCGAGGGTGCCGATATGTGGCGACAGCTGACGGCGGTATTCGGCGTACACCTCGCGCACGCTGTCCGGCTGATCGCGGTAATCGGGGCGGGTGTAGACGAAACCGGCACCCTCTCGCGCCAGCCAGCGCGTTTCCGGGATATCGTCCAGGGTGTAATAGTCGCTTGGTGCTTCGAGATTAATCTCGCCGTTGAACCCGACCAGGTCGACCATCATGACCAGCACCGCCATCCCGGCGGCCAGCAGCCAGCGCGGTCGCCGGGCGTATTTTCGCAGCCAGGCATCCACGCCCAGCCCCACCAGCATGGCCAGGCCGACGTGCAGCAAGACCACGTATTTTTCCGGGTAACGGAAAATAGCGATCGTCTTGTAGACCCACATGGCCGCCGGATTGTTGCCGCCTAGGGCAAGGAATACCCCGATACCGCCCAGCGCCAACCAGAAGAGGGCCGGCCCGCGCCGCGCCCAGAGGGCGAACAGGGAGAAAGCGATGGCGATCCAGCCGATATACAGCGACAGGAACAGCGGCACATAGCCACCGCTGTAGACCTCGCCGATGATCCAGTCTTCTCGCGACAGGGCCGGCGGCAAGATCAGGCTCAGCAATTCACCGAAGCGCAATGAATAGCTCTGGATTTCCGCCGTTGACAGGCCAGCGGTGCGCACCGACTGGCTGTACAGTTCATAGGTCGCCAGCAACTGCGGGCTGGCCAGCAGCAGGGCGGCGAGGTAGGCCGTCGCCACGCGCGGCAGCCAGGCCAGTCGCACGCGTCGCCCACCCGGTGCCAGCATGATCTGTCGTCCGGCCACCACCAGGCCGGTCATGATGCTCACGTCCGGCGCGCCGGCGAGGGTCTGCAGACCCACGGCGAGGGCGGCCAGCACCCAGCTGCGTGATCCCGGCGTGCGGGCATCACGCTCGAAGGCCCACAGTACCCACGGCAGCCAGGCCAGGGCCTGCATGAAATTGATCATGTTCAAGGTACTGAGCATGCAGCCACCAAAGGCGAACACGGCTGCGCAGGCCAAAGCGGCCGGGGCCGCCAGCCCCATACTGCGTGCCAGACCATAGCTTCCGGCGGCGGCCAGCAGCAGGTGGAAACTCAGCAGCAGGCCGATGCCGCGGGTGCCGTCGGCCAGCAGCAGCAACCACGAGGCCGGGTACAGCACGCCGGTCTGCATCTCGGCGAAATAGGGTGTGCCCATGGACACGCCGGGATTCCAGAACGGCAGCTCGCCGCGCGTCAGGGCGTCGGCCAGGAATTGCTTGAGCGGAATGAAGAAGACCTGAAGATCGCGGAAATACAGCGCACTCCCCTCCACCAGCGGCCCCCACATTAGCCACAGCACCACCAGCATAAGCAGACCCAGGGCGGCGGCGTCGGTGCGGCGGTCGGTCATCCAGTCAGGCAACGGCGATTGTGTATCGGGCATGATGTCATAGCGTCGGAAATTCGTCTGGCGCAGAGAATAACATGCCCCTGCACAGCGGCCGCTCGTCAGTAAAGGGCATTTCTCATCATTTTGATGGTGGTCTCTGCACAAGCAATGATTAGCAGTACCCTTAAGTTCTCCCCGGCCCCTGCCGAAACCACGGTGACGAACTAACGGCTGAACCCCTGTGAGCAATAGCGCCCCCATTACCATCGACGAAATCACCGCACGCTCCCTGCCGGTCTTTGCTCACTCCGTTCGCGGCTTTCAGCGTCTGCGTTCCGAAAAGACCGCACCGTGGAAGCGCTACGGCGACATCATCCTCAAGGATCCAGGGCTGGCACTGCAGACGCTGAAGCAGCTACAGCTGGCCTCCGGCAAACCCCGTGAACAGGAAATCGCCGGCATGGAACAGGCCGCCATGCTGCTGGGCATGGAATGCGTGCAGCGCCTGCCGACGGAATGCCCACAGATCGACGAGGCCTTGCAGGGTCAGGCCCGTGAGGGTTATCAGCGCGCCGTGGCGCGGGCATTCCATGCCGCTTATCAGGCCTGGGACTGGGCCCATATCAAACGCGATCACGCACCGGATGAGGTGCTACTGTCCGCATTGATGCACGATTCGGCGGAACTCGCCCTCTGGGTGAATGCACCCGAGCGGATTCACCAGCTGCGCCGCCTCACCCTTCGCGACAAGATGCCGGCGGCCGAGGCGCAATACATTGCCCTCGGCGATAGCCTGGAGCACTTTGGGCGCCGTCTGGCAGAAAAGTGGAACCTGCCGCAACTGGTACATGAAGCATTGAGACCGGAGTACAGTAACGAGCCGCGCGTGCGTGGCGTGGTATTGGCCGTACAGCTGGCGCGGCAGGTGGAATGGGGCTGGTACAGCCCGCAGGTGCTGGAAACGCTGGAGATGATCGCGGATCATCTGGATACCGGCCTCGAAGAGACCACCACCCACGTCCACTGCGCCGCCGTGCGCGCCGCGCATGAGGCGGCGTTTTACGGCGCCAGCGCCCCGGCCGCGATGCTGCCACGGCTGCCCGGTGACGAACAATTTCTCATTGACGAGGAATTCCCCCCGCAGGCCGATGACGCTTCAGCCGGGCATCGGTCAACCGGCATCGTGGAAGATAGCGGGCCGGGCTCAGATTCCACCGTCGTTTGCCTGTCACCCCAGCCCGCTGTTTTCGACACCATCCGGCAAGAAATGCAAGCGGGCATCGGCACGCTGGAAATCAACGACATGCTGCGCAAGGCCATCCACGGCATGCACGATGGCGCCGGTCTGAATCGCGCCCTGTTTGCCATGTTGAGCCCTGACCGCAACTATCTTCAGGCGCGCTTTCTGATTGGTACTGACAGTGACCCCTACTTCAACCGCTTTCGCATCCGCCTCGACCAGCCACACCTGTTCAAACGTCTGATGGAAAAGCCGCAGAGCATCCGCATTCACGACGGCAACCGCGAGAAATTCTGGGGGCTAGTGCCCAATGACTTCAAGACACTCATCAAGACCAACAGCTTTTGCACCCAGTCCGTACACATCAACGGCAAGCCTGTGGGCCTGTTTTATGCCGACCGGCACAGCCGGGACTGCGATCTCGATGAGACAACCTATCAGCGCTTTCGTCAGCTGTGCCAGCTTGCAGTCAAGGGCATGGCGGCAAAGGCGCGCAAGCGGGCATGATTGAGAAAACCGCGGCAAAAAAAGAGGCGCCCAATGGGCGCCTCTTTCCTG
>JAJRWE010000076.1 GCA_024276955.1 Gammaproteobacteria bacterium | reverse complement strand
GCCATAACCGGCCCCAGACAGTCTGGCAAGACGACCTTGTGCCGGTCAGCTTTCCCCGACAAGGTTTATGTCTCGCTGGAATCGCTGGATAACCGGGATTTTGCCCGCCATGACCCTCGCGGATTTCTCGACGAATATCGTCAAGGCGCCATTATCGATGAAATCCAGCAGGTGCCTGAACTGACCAGCTTTCTTCAGGATGAGGTTGATTTGGATGCAACGCCCGGTCGATTCATCCTGACCGGATCTCAACACTTTGCCCTGTCACAATCCATTTCCCAGTCGCTCGCCGGACGTTGTGGGGTACTGGCACTGTTACCCCCGGACTTAAAGGAGCTGAGTGCTTTCCCCAATGCACCAGCCGATCTGTTCACCACGCTGTGGCAAGGCGCTTACCCCAGAATCTACGACCGCAATATTCCCGCCCATCAATGGCTGGCTGACTACATCACCACCTATGTCGAACGGGATGTTCGTCAGGTCATCAATATTGGTGATCTGCAGGTGTTCTCTGAATTCCTGAAGCTGTGCGCAGGCCGCACAGCTTGTGAAATCAACCTCTCTACGCTGGGTGGTGATGCAGGTATTTCCCACAACACTGCCCGGGCGTGGCTGTCGGTTCTGGAGACCAGCTATATTATTCACCGCCTTCCAGCCTGGCATACCAATATCCGCAAGCAAGTGGTCAAGGCACCCAAACTCCATTTTTTTGATAGCGGAGTGGCGTGTTATCTGCTGGGTATCCGTGAACCCGAACAGCTTCGGCACCATCCGTTGCGCGGGGCCATCTTCGAAAGCTGGGTTGTATCCGAACTCTACAAGATACAGTTGAATCAAGGTGAACGTCCACAGATGTTCCATTACCGTGAAAGCCGTGGACCCGAAGTTGATGTACTCGTCCAGCAAGGTGATTGTTTGCACGCCATCGAAATCAAATCCGGTACCACCGCATCGACGGATTTCTTCAAACACATCCAGCTTCTGCCAGATCGACTGAAAGAGACACGTCTGCCCTCAGATATCCGTAATCATGTGGTCTATGGAGGAGAACAATCCCAGCAACGTTCCATCGCAAGACTGGTATCCTGGCGTGAAATAGCCAGTATTCTTTCAGGATAACAATCAGATTGTTTGCCTGCCGTTGCCAGTCATTGCCAGCCAGTACCGGTCACTCCCACTCAATGGTGGCAGGTGGCTTACTGGAGATGTCATAGGCGACGCGGGAGATACCGGGTACTTCGTTAATAATACGCCGGGAAACGGTTTCCAGCAGGTCGTAAGGCAGATGCGCCCAACGCGCGGTCATGAAGTCGATGGTCTCAACCGCGCGCAGCGAGACCACGTAATCATAGCGGCGGCCATCGCCGGTGACACCGACGGATTTCACCGGCAGGAACACGGCGAAGGCCTGACTTACCTTATGGTACCAATCGTGGTTATGCAGCTCCTCGATAAAAATAGCATCGGCGGGACGCAGGATATTGGCGTATTCCTTTTTTACTTCACCGAGAATCCGCACACCGAGGCCGGGCCCTGGGAAGGGATGCCGATAGACCATGTCATAGGGCAGGCCAAGCTCGGTGCCAAGCTTGCGCACCTCATCCTTGAACAGCTCGCGCAGCGGTTCCACCAGCTTCAATTTCATGTAATCGGGCAGGCCGCCAACGTTATGATGCGACTTGATGACGTGTGCCTTGCCGGACTTGGCGCCGGCGGATTCAATCACATCGGGGTAGATGGTTCCCTGCGCCAGCCATTTGGCGTTAGGCAGCTTGGTGGAGTGTTCCTCGAAGATGTCGACAAACAGGTTACCGATGATCTTGCGCTTTCTCTCTGGGTCGGCCTCGCCGGCCAATGCATCCATAAAACGCTGTTCGGCATCGACGCGAATCACCTTCACGCCCATGTGCTGGGCGAAGGTGGCCATCACTTGATCACCTTCGTTCTGCCGCAGCAGGCCGTTGTCAACGAACACGCAGGTCAGTTGGTCACCAATGGCGCGATGCAGCAGGGCCGCCACCACCGAGGAATCAACGCCACCGGAAAGGCCGAGGATGACCTCATCGGAAGCCACCTGTTCGCGCACCGCGCGGATATTTTCCTCGATAATGTTCCCCGGTGTCCACAGCGGCTGGCAGCCGCAGATGTCCAGTACGAAGCGTTTGACGATGCGCTCGCCCTGCTGGGTGTGGGTGACCTCCGGATGAAACTGGATGCCGTAAAAACGACGCTCTTCATCGGCCATAGCGGCAATAGGCGCAGACTCAGTGGAGGCCATCAACTTGAAGTTTGGCGGCAGCTCCTCGACACGATCGCCGTGGCTCATCCACACGTCCAGCAGGCCGTAGCCCTCGGCGCTGGTGTGGTCTTCGATATCGCGCAGCAGTGCGGTGTGACCGCGGGCGCGCACCTGCGCGTAGCCGTATTCATGATGATCAGCGGTTTCCACCCTGCCACCCAGCTGCGCGGCCATGGTCTGCATGCCGTAGCAGATGCCCAGCACCGGCACGCCCAGTTCGAACACCGCCTGCGGCGCGCGTGGCGATTCGTCGCCGGTGACCGACTCGGGACCGCCGGAGAGGATGATGCCGCTGGGGGCGAATTCACGCACCGAGTCGTCGTCCATCAGGTCCCAGGCATGCAGTTCGCAGTAGACGCCGGCCTCGCGCACCCGGCGGGCGATAAGCTGGGTGTACTGTGAACCGAAGTCGAGGATCAGGATGCGATGGGAATGGATGTCGGTAGTCAAGGGACGATGTCCGGTGCTGTAACAGTAAATGGAGGATTCAAGCGGCCGGGCAATGACCCACCTCGGCCACTGCCGGCCAAGCTAGACGCG
>JAJRWE010000075.1 GCA_024276955.1 Gammaproteobacteria bacterium | reverse complement strand
CGTGACGCAGCACGCCGGGACGTGGGCGTTCATGGTACTTCCAGTTACCGAAGTTTTTAATATAGGTTGGGTGCATGTATTGAAAGGGGTCGGGTACGCCGCTCTCAATGGGGAAGCTCGGTTTCTCGCTCATCGGGTTAACCTCCAAAAAATTTCTATCGATTTCTTGTGCAATTGAATGACCGTGCCCGCATTCTCTGTGAAGGGCGGGTCCGATCCTGGCTGCCGTGGGTTAACCCGCAGCCTGCCGCTCTTTCCATTTTTCGGCTTCTTCGTCCCAGGTGTCCATACGGACATAGCTGCTCTGGCGCGTTTCGCTGATCATGTGCGGCTCGACCTCGAGTTCAATGCCTTCGAGGAAATTGGCCAGACCGATGCGGTCGATGGTCTCACCGACACGTTCGTGCTCGAGGGCATTTTCGGCCCAGAAGTCGATAATTTCTTCGGCCAGTTCGACGATGCGTTCGTAATCTTCTTCGGTCTCCAGTGTCATGAAAGGCACTAGAACGGTGCCCATCAGATCGCCAATCTTCAGCGTGCGCTTGCCACCGAGGAGGATGGTGACACCCTTGTCGTTGCCGGGAGAGAGGGCCTTGGTCATCACGTTGATGCAGTGCATGCAGCGCACGCAGTTGCGGTTGTCGACGTTGAGGGTGTCATCGCTGTTCAGGCTCAGGGCGTTGGTGGGGCAGAGGTTGACGACATTCTCGACCACGTAGTCACGGCCCTTGTCGGCGACAAATGCTTTCACCTCTTCCTGGTCGACCTGTATGTCGTCACGCCAGGTGCCGATGACGGCAAAGTCGGAACGCTGAATGGAGTTCATGCAGTCGTTGGGACAGCCGGAGACCTTGAATTTGAATTTGTAGGGCAGGGCAGGGCGGTGCATGTCATCGAGGAAGTTGTTCACCAGCAGACGGTGAATCTTCTGCTCGTTGGCACAGGACTGTTCGCAACGGGCGGCACCGACGCAGGACATGCCGGTACGCACGCAAGGGCCGGCGCCGCCGAGATCCCAGCAGTAGCTGTTGATCTCGTCGAAGAAGGGCTGGGTATTCTCGGAGGTGGTGCCGATGAACATGATGTTGCCGGTCTGGCCATGAAAGGCGATGAGACCGGAACCGTACTTGTTCCAGGATGTGGACAGCTGACGCAGCATGTCGGTGGAGTAGTGGTTACCGGCCGGTGGCTGTACACGCACGGTGTGGAATTCCCTGGCCTCGGGAAACATGGGCTTGCCGTCTTCGTCCATCAGCTCGGTGAAGCGGGGGATGATGCCGCCGCCATAACCAAAAACGGAAACCGTGCCACCCTTCCAGTAACCCAGGCGGGTCTCGTAGGAATGTTCCAGCTGACCCAGCAGGTCCACCATCATGTTGTTGTCCATGGCGAGACGCTTCAGACCGGTGACGAAGCTCGGCCAGGGGCCGGATTCCAGCTTGTCCAGCATGGGGGTGTCATGCAACGGCTTGGTGGAGGTCTTCTCCTTGGGGAGATAGGTACTGTGCTTCTCGGGATTCTTGGGTGTTTGCTCGGCCATTGCCCGTTTCTCCTGGTTTTAAAATTGCGGTGCCTTTCGGCGTATCATTAGACCACTTTTATTCTTTTGGACTTCCCGGGAAGCCGTACAAAGGGTCAGCCTATGACTGTCTGAAGTCTATGGCACTTGTGCCAAGGCGCAATGGGTCAAAGGGGAGGGGTCGCCGGGCCAGGGCTATCTCTTTGGTAATAGCTCGACGAATTGTTCAGGATACCAAGCGGCTCCTTTTGCAGCGTGACCGTTGGCGTGGATCGGTCTATCCCTGATGTGGTGTTGCCTATTGCTGGGTATTTGTTATGTTGAATATCGTCAATATGAGTATATGCTAATAATTCAATTTCTCTGGGTTGGGTTCCCCGCTACTCGCCTCAAGCGCCTATTTTTTGGTGTAGTGAAATAACTTTATTGCCCTGAACAACCGTAGGAGCGGACCCTTGGGCCGCGATGGTTTTCCCTCCCTTGGCATCGCGGCCCAAGGGTCCGCTCCTACAACACGGTGTTCCGCCAGCTCACTAAGGGGCACTGGCGGATTTGACCGCAACCTGTGGAAACGAACCATGGCACAAACAGACAACAGTCCCTTCGATCTCGACACCACGCAGGCCTATGGCGCCTGGCGGGAGCGCAAGCTGGCGGATTTTCCTGCCTGCCTGGACGAATTGGTGGTGCCGGTTGAAAACCCGTGCGCGCTGACTGAGGCCGAGCGTACGGCGATCCTGCAGGCCTGTGGGCGTGCCAACATGGCCGTCTATACCCTGGCACATCCCGACCAGGCCCTGGACAAGACCCTGCTAACCGACCTGGGTGCGCAGTTCGGCCTGCGTGATCTGGATTGCAACCTGTACGCCGACGACGATGGCATCTCGCTTCTGCAGGTGTCGGCACAGCGCCGCCGATACGAATACATTCCCTACAGTAACCATGCGATCAGTTGGCACACGGACGGCTACTACAATACGCTGCAGCATCGGGTACTCGCTATGGTGCTGCATTGCGCACGTCCGGCGGCGCAGGGGGGCGAAAACAGACTGCTGGATCACGAGATCGCCTACATCCGTCTGCGCGACGAAAACCCACGCCACATCGCTGCCCTGATGCAGCCGGACGTGATGACCATCCCCGCCAACGTGGAAGACGGCGTCGAGATTCGTCCGGCGCAGAGCGGGCCGGTGTTTGCCGTGGATGCAGCCAGCGGCAAGCTGCACATGCGCTACACCGCGCGCACCCGTTCCATCGAATGGAAACAGGATGCCGACACGCAGGCTGCGGTACGTGCACTGGAGGTCCTGTTAGCGGAGGACTCACCCATGATTTTCCGTCACCGGCTGAGCACCGGCCAGGGCGTGATCTGCAACAATGTGTTGCACACCCGCAGCGCCTTTGAAGACGGTGCACCCACCGACCAGGGCCGCCTGATGTATCGGGCACGCTTTTATCAGCGCGTGGGCTAAGAGACGTTTAATGGAGCAAACATGATTTATTTGAGTGAACTGTTGATTCAGAACCCGGGCCTCGAATCCTTCGAAGACCTGGTTCACGTGATTGGCGAACAGGCCAAAAAGGGTGAGATTCACCTCAAGATCGATATCAAACCCAATTACCCCGACACCCCGGCCAACTGGGAAGACCGTGTCGAAGGCGCCTTTGCCGGCGTGTATTCGGTAATGGGAACCACCCACGGCTGTACAGAAGAAGACTGACATGAAATATCTCGACGAAGGGGCCGGTATGCGCGATGCCGATAGCGGTGACGAAGAAGTCGTCTCCGAGGAAAAGCTGCAACAGGAACTGGCCGCGGCACAGCAGGAACTGATCGAGCTGCCCGCCGGTTACGCGCCCACGCAGAAGGCCGAAATACAGAACCGCATCGCGGAAATCCTCGTCGACCTGCGCCAGACGGAAGCGGCCTTTGATACTGCCCGTGAGGCCTTTGATGCGTTCGTCACTGCCGAGCAGTGGGAAGGCGCCGTGCATGCCTGCAACATCATGTTCATGGCCGACCAGGCCTGGTCGCTGGCGGCTCTGGGGCAGGGTGTGTGGCTGGCGGTGACCTTCCCCATCGACCCTGAACTGAGCGTGGCCGTGCTGCAGCACATCATCGATGAAACACCTACCGACTCCGACGGCGCCGCGGTGGCCGCGGCGGTGGCGCACTATGTGGTGGACCTGCGTGCCGAGGGAAAACAGCGTGACAACCTGACGCTGTTCACCAATCACATGATGGGCACCGTAGCGCGCCGTCACAGCGACGTACAGAAGCAGGAACAGTTTGACTTCTGGATGGAAAAGATGGAGCTGACGGACCCGGCCAAGTTCCTGCCGCGCCTGCGCAATGTGGTCGACGTGCTGGTGCAGGAAGACTGGTGGATCGACCGCGAGGCCATCTGGGCCACCTTGCCGGATCAATAGGCGGGCCGACAAAACACCATGTATTGGGAAGAGGATAAAGGCAACGAACCCCCCGAGGTGGGTGATGCCGTCGTCGATCTCGTTTTCGGCACCGATTGCCGTTGCCTGCCGGTCGATCATGCCTATGCGCTGGCACAGGCGATACAGTATGTGTTGCCCTGGCTGGCCGACGAGCCGAGTGCTGGTATTCATACCATTCACGGCGCCGCGTCCGGCAATGGCTGGGTGCGGCCACAGGATCCGGATGACTTGTTGCAGTTATCCCGGCGCAGTAAGTTCACCCTGCGGGTGCCGAAACACCGCATTGAGGATGCAATGGAATTGCAGGGAAAAACAGTGGATGTAGGCGGCTATCCGTTGGCGCTGAAGGGCGCTATGCAGCGGCCGCTAAGTGTACTGACGACGCTGTTCGCGCGTTATCAGGCCACGGATCATGATCTCGATAGCGAAGAACAAATGCTGGACTGGGTGGCTGCACAGCTGCAGAGGCTGGATATCCGTCCGCGCAAGTTGCTGTGTGGCACCCTGCATCCCATCAAGACCGCCGAGGGTGACGTGCAGACCCGCAGCCTGATGATTGCCGATCTGGATTACGACGAGTCCCTGCGACTTCAGGAGCGAGGACTGGGGCCGCACAGAATGCTGGGCTGTGGCCTGTTTATTCCACACAAGGGAATTCAGACCCTGAATGCGGACTAACTGTAACTAGCTGCATGGCTATTCATGTGTAAAAGGCGCTAACCATAATAAGGAGGAAGCAATGGCAATTGAATTCAACGGCAAGACCATCGAGACCACCGCAACCGGCTACCTGGTCAATCTGGATGACTGGAACAAGGAGCTGGCCGAGGAGATAGCCCGCATGGAGGAGATTGGCGAGCTGACCCGGAAACACTGGGACCTGATCGAATACCTGCGTGATGAATATATCAACAATGGCCAGAACCAGCCCAACACGCGCAACATCGTCAAGGCCATGTCGGCCAAGTGGAACGAGAAGCTCGGTCAGAAAGACGTCTATGAGCTGTTCCCCAAAGACCCCAGCAAGCAGGGTGGACGTGTCGCCGGGCTGCCGGAATCACGCCGCAAGGGTGGTTACTGAAACTTTGAGAAAGATTGTGCTGCAATCAGCGGGGAATCCCATCCTGCCCTTCGGGTGAAGTTCGAATCTAGTGGCCCATCAATATTAACTTGATGGACCACTAGCCATGCAAGGGTGTACGGTCAGACCTCGCTCCACATGCGGATCAGATTGACGTAGGAGCGATCCACCTGTTTGGTTTCCTCGGCATCCGGCCTTTCCGCCAGCAGCACGTTGCGGGCCTGATCCAGCTGGTAGAGCAGTTCACGCTGACCCGGATCGCGCACCATGCTCTGCAACCAGACGATGGCGGCGAGACGCTCACCGCCCGTCACCTCGGCCACGTGATGCACGCTGGTGGAGGGATACATGATCGCATGGCCGGCGGGTAGCTTGGCCTGTATGGGGCCGAAGGTGGTGTTGATGACCAGCTCACCCCCCTCATATTCATCCGGCTCATTGAGGAATACGGTCACCGAGACATCGGTGCGAAATTTGCTCGGACCATTGCCCATGATGGGGTCATCGACGTGATCACCGTAGTTCATGCCTTGCGTATAGCGGGCAAACACAGGTTGCGATACGCGATAGGGCAGGGCGCCGCTGCGGAAGTCGGGGTGCTCCGCCAGACTGCCCATGAGCAGGTGGTCGAGGTATTCCGCCTGTTGCCCTTTCTGCTGCATTTCCAGATTATTTTTCACCCGCCGGGCGGCCTGTCCGGCGCTGTGTTGGCCGTCAACAAAGGTAACCTTCCCCAGCATGGCGCGGATGTTGGTGAGTTTGTCGGTATCAAGAATGTCGGTGATTTTGAGCAGCATATTCTTCTCTTTTCGTGGCGACCTATCTTTGAGAGATTGCACTTTAGATTGCACTTTAGCAGATTATTGTTATAGAGAAGGCGGGTCGGGAGGGATTCTGGCGTTGGTGCCGGTATGCCGTGGCGAGGGAGTGATTACAAAATACTGATAGACAAACCGAATATGGATATTAATAAAAATTATAAGATGAACGGAGGATAAATGGATTGAAATCTGATGTGAATTGGGTACTATTAAGCATTATCTAATTTACTGTAATAGTCTTTGTTGCAGACATGATAACTGTGGTATGGGCTAAAAAAACCGACGAACCTGACTGGGAGAACTGTTCCATTAATGAAGAATATTATGCAGCCATCGACAAAATGGAAAAAGCCAATGTTTCTCGTGATTACGTCGTGGGTTGGGCAAGCGGTTATCTACAGAATCCCAAGCGCGAAGAGCAGCGTGTCAATGAGGCCTATGAAGCGGGCTATAATGACGGCGAGTCCAAGAATGATGCAAATTTCAAGGCATGGGCCGGCAAGTAACCTCCATCAAAGAACAACAATAAAAAACGGGCCGACAGGCCCGTTTTTTATTGTCTGACTATTTTTCATGTCAGGCGTCCCTTAGCCGTTTTCCTCGGCAAGTTTGTACCAGCGGCGTGCCTGTTCCTCGTCCTTTTCCACACCCTGGCCATTTTCGTACATCATGCCCAGTGTCATCTGCGCGCCGGGAAGCCCCTGTTCGGCGGCGCGGCGGAACCATTCAATAGCCTGTGATTCGTCTTTCTCCGTGCATTCTCCATAGAGATACATCACGCCCAGTCCGTGCTGGGCGAAGGCATGTCCCTGTTCGGCCGCTGTACACATCCATTTGAACCCGGCCTCATTGTTTTGTACCCGGCCAAGACCATTGTGAAACATCATCGCCAGGCGGTATTGGGCCTCACTGTTTCCTTCGTCCGCGAGGGGTGACAGCAGGCGCAGGGCCAGGGTGAAGTCCTTTGCCTCAAAGGCGGAAATGCCGCTTTGCAGGGCCATGTTGTGTTCGTCCATATTCTCTCCAGGATTCACCGGGGCAGACAGCGTTTTCAATCTCTCCGGGTTGGATTCCCCGCTGCTCGCCTCAAGCGCCTACTTTTGGTGGTGCTTCGGGGTGGTTTATTGTGACACTTTTTGCCAGTGGTCTGTTTTCATAGGCGGAGTTCAAGAGTGTGAGGCCGCCTGATTCAAGCCAATGATGATTGCATCGAGAGCTGTGGGGAATATCTCTTTGCGCATAGCCGTGAAATTGGCGAAGTAAATACGCAACGCGGCCACTGCTGCGGGAATGTCTATTCCTATCTTGATATTTCCTTGGCGGCGAGAGGGACTACAATGGCGGTTCAAGCGCTCGGGAGAACATAATCCTAGAATCCTCAGTTGACCGCGCCATTCTGATGCTAACTTATTGATATGGAAGTTATTGACATCGATTTACGACTTCACCTGCTGGGTGAGCCACGCTACGGGGTGAATTGCACGCTTGCGGTGATGCATGGCTGCGTTGCAACTCCTTGGAATAGAACAACT
>JAJRWE010000074.1 GCA_024276955.1 Gammaproteobacteria bacterium | reverse complement strand
GGGCAACGGCGAAGTGAGCTGGGACATCGGCAATCTTGCGGTGGGCGCCAGCCTGCGGCGCAGCATCGACGTCACGGCCGACAGCGGCCTGCCGGCCGGTGAAGCCCTGGCGGCCGCAGTGGAACTGACCCACGACGGTGGGCAAGCCGTGGACAATCGTGCCCAGGCTGTCGTTACTGTGACAGCCCTCGCCGCACCTATTTCGCTGACGGTTTTCGCGACGCCTGATCCCGTGCTCTCCAGCGGTGCCCTGACGTACACCATCACGGTAACCAACAACTCGGCCTTGCAGACCGATGCCGTCACGGTCTTGTTCCGCGTGCCCGGTGAACTGAGCTTCCGCTACAATCTCGACGCGGAGCCTGATGCCCTGTATGGCAATTGCGGCAATATCTGCAGCGCCACGGCGGAAGCTCTATTCGAACTGGACACGATGGCTGCCAACACGACCCAGGTGATCACCATCAACGCCGCCGTGGCTACCGGCCTCGACATCGGCACGCTGATTGTCACGCCGGTTCGCGTCACGGCCACGCAGTTGAAGGATACGATCGACCTGCAACATGTGACGGCCGTCAGGAACTGACGGTTTTTGTTCAATGCGTGAGAGTCAGGGATGACCTTTACGTATCGGCTTCTTCGGGAGAGTTTCAGGGTGATTCCCGGTTGAGCCAATAAATGCAGATGCTATCATCAGCGGGGCATGTCGGCGGGTGCCGGTATGCCTCGCTTTTTTGTGGGCGAGATCGATGGATGGGCGTGTCCCGATATTATGTTTTCTCTATGCCGCTTCCCGTCGTTTGACCGCCAAGGCAAGATCCCAAGTGGCTTGCAGATTCATCCACAACTTTATCGTAGAGATAGAGCAGCTTGCGCCTGGCTTCACCATTCTATGGAACGTGCACACTCCTTATGCGTACTTATCGCTGCCTTGACTATTTCAACACACCTTTGCTTTAATGTGTATAAGTTTTATGGTTTATACACACAAAATGGAGTGCGCGTCAATGAGAACGAATATTGTCATCGATGACAAACTTATGAATGATGCCATACGTTTGACCGGGGCAAAAACAAAGCGTGAGGCAGTTGAATTAGCCCTCAAGTCACTGATTAAAATTAAAAAACAGGAAAATATCAGAAGTTTTAGAGGCAAGCTAAAGTGGGAAGGTGATTTAAATGACATGAGGACTGATGAGTGATCTTTGTTGATTCAAGCGTGTGGATTGATTACTTCAACGGAAATCCAACACCCGAAACAGAAACGCTGGACGCTATTCTTGGCTCTTCCCCAGTTTGCATTGGAGATATTGTACTTACCGAAGTCCTGCAAGGCTTCAGAAATGATAAAGACTTTGATACTGCCAATGAACTCTTACTCTCATTGAATGTGGTCAATGTTCTCGATACCCCCATTGCTCTAAAAAGTGCAAACAATTTCCGAGCTCTCCGTAAAAAAGGAATCACCGTCCGAAAAACAATCGATGTCATTATTGCAACTTATTGCATCGAAAACTCCATTCCTCTGCTTCACTCAGATAAAGATTTTATGCCTTTTCACAAGTATCTGAATTTATTGGATTCCCGCGTCGACTTATGCACATAAATAATGTCGCTATTGCTACTGAGGCCCCCTTAAAGGATGCCGTTGAAAGTTAAAACCACTTTATTTCTCCCGCGAATAAAATGCTTTTGTTTTCTCGTCAGCGGGAAACATCAGCTCTACTTTGAATTCACTCACGGCAACATCTTGCACGGTGCCCAGCTGGGCAATCATTGAAAAGAAAGAGAGAACGTGATTCGAAATCTGAAACCTGGTTGACAGCACAATCTCATCTTCTGGTTCCGAGAAGTCGACCGCATTTCCATCTTTAAATAGATGGTCTCTTAACCGACGCTCAAGGACTTGCAGGTAATCGGAGCCGCCCAACATTGAAATTTCCTGCCTTAAGCGCAGCAAAATCACCGCGGCGGTCTGATGAAAGTTAAGGATTTTTGAACTTTCCGGATCCTCTTGGATCATCGCCTCTACAAGTTTTTGTGCCTGGACAAGCCAAGTTCAGACAGCAACCTGTTTGCTGAATCGTTTACCTTTACAATGTCCCAGGCCTGGTTCAGCACAATGGCGGGATAAGGCATGTGGTTCTTGATCATTTGATCAATTGCGCTGGTCACGGGTTCCAAGGCGGCATCACTCATGGGCAATTCGCTATAAACTGGCGCATGGCCGGCAGAAAGTAATGCCCGATTGATTTCACGTTTGGGTATAAACAGAAATTCCCCGATCCTCAGGATCATCTCCTTGCTGGGAATGGATTTACCCGTCTCTATAAAGCTGACGTGCTTGCTGGAAATGTCCAGTTCCAGTGCTAGTTTCAGCTGGCTATATCTACGCTGTTTTCGCCATGACTTCAGAATATCTCCCGCGGATTCAGTCACTTGTCAATCGCCCCACTGTCTTCTTGAAGATTCATTACCTCCAAGGTAATTGTAACGCATTGCGTTGCATCACAAACTTCAACGTCCCTTGGAAGGAGTTTTACATGTCATTACAGCTGCGCGCAAAATTCATGATGGTGGTATCGATTGTATTTGGAATTTATTCACTGTTATGGGCAACGGCCCCCTTTGATGCCATCAATTTTCCAGCTCGTCTCATTCTGGATAGTGCGGATTGGCCTGTCGACAATTTGTTTTCTCCTCTCGACAAGGAGACAAAACTACTGTCAGCCATTGGATCCGGGTTGCTGGCTGCTGTCTCAATTTTTCTGGGTGGGATTGTCGTACCGGCAATAAGGAAAGGAAACCTGTTTGTTGTTCGTACGACCATCGTAGCAATGGTTGTCTGGTATATTATTGATGGTGTTGGCTCAATAGCGTCGGGTGTCGGCTCGAACGTAATATTCAACTCCGTTTATCTGGCGCTGGTGCTGATACCGCTGGTTGGCGCAAAGAAATCTGACGACGCATTCCGCGTGGGCACATAAAACATGCCCACCCTACTTGGCTACCCATTGTGGTCTCTCGCTATGTGCCCAACAGTCGTCTGGTAAGCAAGGTATGCATGTCCCGCCTACCGTCGGCGATAACATAGACGTAGACATTATCACCGAGCACGCGGTAGATAATGCGGTATGGTTTGAAGAAAACTTCGCGATATTCTCTTATGCCTAGTGCGGACAGCTCTTTGGGGTAGGCGCCGCGATCCGGCAGGTCGGCAAGATTGAGCATGACCTCCTCAATCTTACTCAGCACGTAATCGGCGCTTTGTGGTGAATCGTGCTCCGATATATGGTCGTCAATATCTTCAAGATCCTGCACGGCGTCCTTTGTGAGCAGGACCGTAAAATTCATCGGCGATGTTTCCGGCATTCGCGGACAGCCTGAATGGCAGCGGAAACGCTGAGCACTTTTCCTTCTTCAATCTGGCGATTACCAAGGGCCAGGATTTTCAATAAGGCCATGGTCTCCTGTTGCTGTTCATAACTTTTTATGTCCTGTATGACGACTTTTGCTTCACCATTCTGAGTAATAATCAATGGCGTTTGTTGTTCACCTAGCTTGCGAATAAGCTCGGAAGCGTGGGCTTTGAGATAGCTAATCGGTTTGATCTGGCTGGATAGCTTCATGACCATATCCCATTATTTTGATCGGATAGATCTAAATATGGACTGTATTTGGGTCTTCTGTCAAGGTGTGACCGAACGACAAGGACCTCAGTGCTCCTTCAGGAGCAGTTGCCGAGGATGCAGAAGCTTTGAGCATAAAGCGCAGGAGATGCGTGTTGACCGGATTTCTGCCGGATTGCTGGAAGGGCGTGTGATGAAAAGGCGTTTTGAAAATGATTGCCGGGTTGGGTAAAAACGGGTCTTTCGACCTGTATCCGGACTTTCAGTCCGTAAAACTAACTCACCCGCTCTAGCGGGTGGTTGTTGAGTACCCCTTCCTTCTATCTATGCAGCGTCCCGTCGCTTGGCCGCCAAGGCAAGGTCCCAAGTGGCTTGCAGATTCATCCACAACTTTGGCGTGGTGTTGAGCACTTGGGCGGGATCTAGCGCTGCGTCGGCAATGATGCCGCGTTTGCCTTTGATCGGTTCATTCTGGCGAGCGTGTTTCGTGTCTCAGGGTTGGATATGTTTCCGGGCGTTCAGCCGGGCAACAGCGGCCTGACCCACCAGACCACCGCAAGAATCACGAAGGGCAATATCAAGTTGAGGCGGAATCCGGCCCGCGCCATGGTGTCCATGCCGATGCGGCCGGTGGCGAAGACGATGGCGTTGGGTGGCGTGGCGACCGGCAGCATGAAGGCGCAGGAGGCGGCCAGGGTGGCACTGAGCAGCACCATGGCGAGGTCGTAGTCACTGGACAAGGCGACGGCGGCGAGGATGGGTAGCATGACCTGGGTGGTGGCGGTGTTGCTGGTGATCTCGGTGAGAAAGACAATAGCCAGGGCGATACCCAGCAGCACCAGCGGCAGGGGAATGCCGGCGAGGAACTGGGCCTGGGTGCCGATCCACTGGGAAAGCTCGGAGCTTTGCATGCCCATGGCCAGGGCGAAGCCGCCACCGAGCAGGATGAGGATCTCCCAGGGCAGGCGGCCGATGGCCTGATGGCCGAGGATGGGGCGGCCGTCCTTTATCGGTACCAGAAACAGCAGCAGGGCGGCGGTCATGGCCACGGTGCTGTCGTCCACGCCGGGGAAGGGCAGTAGGGAAGACCAGCCCGGCAGGTGGAACCCCTCGCCCTGGATGCCCTGCCGGGTCATCCAGGCTAGGGCGGTGAGGCCCAGCACCCAGGCGACGAAGGACTCGTCGCGGCGCATGGGGCCGAGTTCCTGCTGTTCCTGGGCCAGACCCAGCACGGCGTCTTTGGCCCAGGACAGCTTGCGTAGTCGATAGGTAAACAGCAGCAACAATAGCGTGACGCCCACCAGCACCATGGGTACGCCGACGAACATCCATTGCAGGAAACTCGGTACGTCGTCCGGCGCATGGATGCGCATGTTCTCCAGAAACACCAGGTTTGGCACCGTGCCCACTGGCGTGCCCATGCCACCGATGTTGGCGGCATAGGCGATGACCAGCAGCAGGGCGGGCGCCAGCACGGCGATCTGTTGCGGCCCCAGGGCCTTGTCCAGGCGGGTGAGGACGGCCATGCCGATGGTCACCATCAACATGGTGGTGGCGGTGTTGGAGACCCACATGGAGAGGAAGGCGGTGGTGAGGGCGAAACCGGCGAGGATCTGCCCGGGGCTACGATGCAGGCGGGCGAGAATGGCCAGGGCGATGCGCCGGTGCAGGCCGGTGTGCTGCATGGCCTGGGCGATAAGGAAGCCGCCCACGAACAGGAACATGATGCTGTTCATGTAACGCGGCGCCGTTTCCCGCGCCGTGGCGATGCCGGTGAGGGGGAAGGCGATCAGCGGAATCAGGGCGGTGACCGCCAGTGGCACGCATTCTGTAAGCCACCAGATCGCCATCCATAGCACGATGCCGAGCATGAAGGGCGCTCGTGGATGCTCGGGGATCTCCAGCAGCAGGGGTGTGAGCATCCCCAATGCGGGCCCGAGCAGGAGCGCGATCTGTTGCAGCCGGGTGCGTTTTGCCGGTGGCTCGTCCATCCCTGCAGGGCCTCTGAGACTGGGCTCAGTGCCCGGCGCTGGCGGTACTACTGCTGGTCAGCGTGCTCGACTTGGCAAAGCGCAGCACCAGAAAGCCGGTCACGGCGGACAGGAAGGAGGCGGTAAGAATGCCCAGGCGCACCGGTTTGATGTATTCCTGGCCCACATGCTCGAAGGCCAGCGAGGCGATGAACAGACTCATGGTGAAGCCGATGCCGCACAGCAGGGTGATGCCATAGAGCTGGGTCCAGTTTGCGCCCTCGGGCAGCTTTGCCCACTTCATTTTGACCAGCAGCCAGCAGACCGTAAATATGCCCAGTTGCTTGCCGACGAACAGGCCGAGGATGATGCCCAGGGTGACTGGCTCCATCAGGTTGGCCAGGCTCATGTTTTCCAGTGGTACACCGGCATTGGCGAAGGCGAATACGGGCAGGATGATGAAGGCGACAATGGGGTGCAGGTCATGCTCCAGGGCACGCAGGGGTGAGTGCTTGGGCTTTCTCGGATTGCGCATGGGAATCATGAAGGCCAGGGCGACGCCGGCCAGGGTGGCGTGTACCCCGGACTTCAGCACCGAGGCCCACATCACCAGTCCCACCAGCAGGTAGGCGGGCACGTCCATGACGTTGCGCCGGTTCATGATGAACAGAATCACCAGGCAGACGCCAGCCACAGTCAGCGAGGTGGTGGAGAGGTCGGCGGTGTAGAATAGGGCGATGATGACGATGGCGCCGACGTCGTCCAGCACCGCCAGCAGCATCAAAAACAGCTTCAGCGAGGCCGGTACGCGTTTGCCCAGCAGGGCGACGATGCCGAGGGCGAAGGCGATGTCGGTGGCGGAAGGGATGGCCCAGCCGCGCATGCGGATGGGGTCTTCGTGATTGAGTGCAATGTAGATCAGCGCCGGTACCACGATGCCCGCCAGGGCTCCGATGGCGGGCAGGACAATCTGCGCCGGTTCGGACAGCGCGCCTTCCATGAATTCACGCTTCAGTTCCAGGCCGACGAGGAATAAGAACACCGCCATCAGGCCGTCGTTGATCCACAGCAGCAGGGGCTTTGCAATGATGAAACCACCGACCTGGATCACCACCGGCGTCTGCAGCAGGCTGTTGTACATGCCGCTGAGGGCCTGGGTGTTGATCATCACCAGGGCGATCAGGGCGGCGATGATGAGCAGGATGCCGCCAGCGCTTTCCTGCTGAAAGAAACGACGAATGGGATTCATGGACATGGTGTGACCGGGGGTGGTTAAAAGTCGGCCATTCTAAACACAAGCGCTTGCCGGGTATAGCGTTATTCCGGGGTGACGGCAGCGGGGCGTTTGGGATGCCAAAGTTGAGGAAGAGGAGTGACCGGCGCGATAATTGTTTCATGACCCTCATCTTGGCCACAATAACTGCTCTGCGTTTTTGTGGCAGAAATAAGTCCGTGCCAGGTTGTTTATTTGCTGTTGGCCGTCAGCAGCCGATCCAGCTGGTTGGCGAAGGCCTGCCGGTCGCCGTGGTTGAAGCTGGGAGGGCCGCCGGTGTCGACGCCGCTGGCACGCATCTGATCCATGAAGTCCCGCATCGTCAGCCGCTGGCGGATATTCTCCGTGGTGTACAGTTCGCCGCGTGGGTTGATGGCCCGCCCGCCCTTTTCGATGACCTCGGCGGCCAGCGGAATGTCTGCGGTGATCACCAGGTCGCCCGCATTCAGCTGCTGCACGATGTAGTTGTCGGCGACGTCGAAGCCGGCGCCCACCTGCACCGATTTGATGAAACGTGAGGGCGGCGTGCGCAGGGGTTGGTTGGCGACCAGGGTCATGGGCAGCTTGACCCGCTCGGCGGCGCGAAACAGGATATCCTTGATGACCTTGGGGCAGGCGTCGGCATCCACCCAGATCTGTAGTTTCGCCACCGCAGGTTCAGCCATCACGTCCGTCGACGCGCTGACGCAGCAGGACGGGGAAATAGATGTAGAAGAACAGGCAGAAGACGGCGATCCAGAGGAATTGTGAAATGCCGATCCACAGCAGGTAGTGCTGCGTCGTCAGCAGGGGAATGATGACTCGCACCACGCTTGCCACCAGCAGTATGGCAAACATCCAGCCGAGGATCTTCGGCGGATCGAACACGTTGCGCCCGGTATGGCCGAGAGAGACGCGTGCCATCATGCCCACGGTCATCATGCCGATGCCGCCGACGGTGAAGGCATGCACGGCGAGGGAGGGTGAGATGTCCGTGAACAACAGGGCGAACTTGAGTGCGAAGCCGAAGATGATCCACAGGTAGGCGATATACAGCACCCACAGCAGGGGCTTCTTCCAGATCCCCGGCGTGTGCCAACCGGCCAGGCGTACGATGTGCAGCACCAGCAGTGCTCCGGCCAGCCAGCCAGTGGCGGTGATGTTGTCGAGGAAAGAATCGCTGAACCACAGACCGGCGAACAGGAACAGGCTGCTGAGATCCAGCCACCGGTGGTTTTTCAGCTGTACGGGGTAGCCGACGCCCTTTTCGATAAAGAAGGGAATCACGCGCCGGGCCAGCAGCAGAACCAGGGCGAGTACGATGTACAGGCCGGAATACAGGCCCATGCGCTCGCCATCGTCGACGATGCCCAGGGCGCCGAGATAGAACAGGATATTACTGAGCAGCAGTAGAAAAACCTTGGTGGCCACACTGATTTGTTTCCACTGCCGGCTTTTTACGACAGGGTGCAGCACGGCGGCAAACAACAGCAGGGCGAACAGGGTGTCGATGACCGCGTACAGTGCCAGCGGCAGATCCGTCCCGGCCAGAGGCAGCAGTCGGCCGGCAACCCACAGGGCGAACAGCGCCACCAGCGGGCGGCCGTTGAGGGTCTGTACGCCGGTCCAGTTCATCACCGCGGTGAGCAGGAAGCCGGCGATGACGGCCAGACTGTAGCCGAAGATCATTTCATGGGCATGCCAGGTGGCGGGGGATATATCACCCAGCTGGAAGGACCAGCCAAGGGCCAGTATGCCCATCCAGTAGAGCATGGCGGCGGCGGTAAAGGCGGCGGCACCAAGAAAGAAGGGGCGGAAGGCGAGCCGGAACAGGGCGATCCGGTTGTCGAATGCGGGTTTGTCTTCGATGTTGAGCATGGGAACCGGGGCTAATGGGTGAAAACGCTAGGGAGCCTCTGATCCATTCTGGCGGAGCAGGCATGAGATTTAACATGACCGAGATCAAGGAGCTGACCGGCAGCAACCGTCGCTGTGTTGGGCGACGCGGAGATCGGCCATATTGGGTCCATGGCTACCCGTCATGAACTGGGCAAGGGTGGCCTAGTTTTCATTTATTGTTGGCACGAGTCAACAAGGATTACGCCTTCCGGTTTGCGGGGTGTTTATCGGCTGCCGAGACTGCCCGCATGTTTTTCTTCCACCATTTGGTCAATGGTCGTCATGATGTCATCACTGGCCGATTCCATCTTCTCGTACAGGACAATGATGTCATCCTGTGTCTCCGTTTGGTTGCCGGCGAAGCTTGCCAGGATGCGGTGGGCGCTGTCGTGGACGGCCGCGTGCGGTGATTCCATGGCCCGGAAAGAGGGTGTGCTGCCAAAGAATGTCTGGCCTTCACCCTCATAATACCACTTACCCAGACGGCAGTTATGGTGATCTATCCGCACCGCTTCGGCCTCGCTGGACTCGGTGCCCGTGCTGAGCGCCATGTAGGTCTTCTGCTTGTAGAGCATATGATCCACCTTGATCAGTGAGGTGAAACTGATGTCATGGGCGAGGCTGACGGAGCGGCGTGTGGCATTGGCTTGGTCGGCGAATTCGCCGAACTTGCCTTGCAGATCGGAGATATTGTTCTGCATGAGGCCAGCCTTTTCCTGCATGCGGCTGGCGGTGTCTTCCATATTGCCGGTTTCTTTGCGGAAAGTGGTGACAACCTTGGTGATCTCGTTAGTGGCATTCTTGGTGTTGGTGGCGAGTTGCTTAACCTCGTCGGCGACCACGGCGAAACCGCGGCCATGTTCGCCGGCGCGGGCGGCCTCGATAGAGGCATTGAGGGCCAGCAGGTTGGTCTTTTCAGCGATCTCGCTGATCATCGACAGGATGCCGCTGATCTCGTCGCTCATGGTGTGCAGTTGGGCACTGGCGAGGCTGTTGGCCTCGATCATATCGACGGTGTCTCGCAGGCCGGTGACCATTTCGTCCAGGCTCTGCTGGCTTTGCCGGGCCTTCTCGACGGTCTCGTCGGTGATGCCATGCACCTCTTTCATTTCTTCAGTGATGCGGATCAGGTCGGTCTGGCTGTTCAGCAGGTTCTTCATCATGTTGCCGGTATTCAGCGTTTGTAGCTTGGACATCAACTCATTTTGTTGGATGTAGAGGGTGTTTTTCTCCATCGCTTCCAATGAGGTGTTGATATTGCCGAAGCTTCTGACGATATCGCCGTACAGGCCGTCGCTATAGGTACGGCGATGATAGCGTCCCTCGCCGGCGTTAAGAAAACAGGCGTTGACGTCGCGGAAAAAGGTTTCAATTTCATCCAGCGATTCGTTCAGATCCCAGGCAATCAGCCCCAGCTCACCCATGTGGGGGACTTGGGTGATGCGTTGGCTGTAGTTGCCCTTGCGCATGGCACGCAGCACCTCGCGGATTTTGGCAATAGCATCCAGGGGGGCGCGCAGACGGGCGTGACAGACAATACCAAGAACCGTGGCGGTAAGGGGAAACAGCCACATCCAGGGCAGGAAGCCCTCGCTGAAATAGACGCTGATCGTGGCCGCCCATATGAGCAGGGCATTGCTGGCAAGGTACAGCCTAGCCCTGGAGGCCAAGAATAAACGGTTCATACTCGGAGTTTCCTTCTTGCAGGTGGGATTGCAGGATGCGGGTACCGGCGGCGACGGCGTCACGTGTACCGGCGGCCTGTTCGGCGGTGAGCATTTCCCGGTAGATCGGTTCGATGATGTTCAGGGCCTCCTGGCTGGGCAGGCGGCGCACGGAAAAATAGCCGCAGACCTCGCGTTTATCGTCGTAGTCGGGATGGATGTTGGCAAAGACCCAGTAGAAGCTCCCGTCCTTGCACAGGTTTTTTACAAAGGCGAAGCATTCCTGTCCCTGCTTTATGGTGTCCCACAGCAGCTGGAACACGGCGCGGGGCATATCCGGGTGGCGCAGGATATTGTGTTGCTGGCCGAGTAATTCGTGCTCACTGTAGCCAGAAATGTGCATGAAGGTACGGTTGGCGTAGGTAATGCGGCCGCGGGTGTCGGTCTTGCTGACGATGAACGAGTCATGATCCAGCGAGTGCTCCACGGTGGTGGGCCTGATGCGGTTTTTCATGTTTTTTTGTCGCTTGGGATGCCTGCAGGCTATAGCGACGGCGGGGGGGGGATCTTTAGCCTGTTTCTGTCGCGGGGCGGGGGGGATGCTGGATTCAGCCGCCGGTCATGGACATGAAGCGTACGATTTGGTCGGGTTTATCGTTGAATTCGTGGCGTTCGGGTTTGAGGGTGATGGCCTGGCGGATGGCGTTATCCAGCATATGGTCATCGATACCGTCACGAAGCAGTGGGCGCAATTCGGCACGATGCTCCTGCCCCAGGCAGAGATACAGCGTACCGTCCACGGACAGGCGCACGCGATTGCAGGTCTCGCAGAAGTGCTGTGACATCGGGGTGATGAAGCCGAGGCGCAGTTCTGTGCCGGCGACGCGCATGTAGCGCGCGGGGCCGCCACCGGGCATGACGCTGGGCACCAGCTCAAAGCGGCGTTCGAGGCGTTTACGAACAGTCTGCAGGTCGAGGAAATAGGCATTGGCCTCGCGGCCGGTATCACCCATGGGCATGGTTTCGATGAAGCGCAGGGTGAAGCCGTGTTCGATGCAGAAGTCGACCATGGCCTCCACGTCGTCATCGTTGACGCCTTTCATGATCACCATGTTGATTTTAATGGGAGAAAAGCCTGCAGCCTTGGCGGCCATCAGTCCGTCGATCACCTTTTCCAGCTTGCCACCGGTGATCTCGCGGAAGCGTTGTGGGTCAGTGGTGTCGAGACTGATATTGAGGCGTTGCACACCGGCGGTTTTGAGCGATTTGGCGTGACGGGCCAACTGCACGGCGTTGGTGGACAGGGACAGGTCGTCGATGCCCGCCAGGCCGTGCAGGCGGGCAGCGAGTTCGGGCAGACCCTTGCGCACCAGCGGCTCGCCGCCGGTGATGCGTATCCGGCGGGTGCCGAGACGGGCGAAGGCGCCGATGACGCGCTCGATCTCATCGAAGCTGAGCCAGTGTTCGGGGGCCTCGAAGTCGTTGAAGCCCTTGGGCATGCAGTAAAAACAGCGCAGGTCACAGCGATCCGTGACCGAGAGTCGGACGTAGTCGATAGAGCGGCCGAAGGGATCGGTGAGTTGTTGCATGCTTCAGGTATTAATCGCGGTTTGCTGTGGGAGCGCCTTCCGGCCGCGATACTTAACCTGTCGCGGTCGGAAGGCCGCTCCCACGGATGATGTGCTTAGTCTAGCCGTCCGCCGGGACGGCTTCTACCATTCAGATAGTCTGGTAATACAGGTTTTGCGGGTGTTTGGCCTGGGCGAAGAAGAACCAGCGCTCGGCAAGCAGGCCCACATATTGGATGGCGAAGGCCAGCCCCAGCAGGGTGGCGGAATTGTTCTGCAGGCCGAGGGCCAGCAGCAGCACCGGCACCGGGAACACCAGCACCAGGAAGACCCACTTGATTGACTTGAGGAAGGCGGCGGTCTTGCCGTGAAAAAATTCGCGGGTGTTGAAGGATCCGCCCATGGCGCCCTGGGCCTTTTGCTGGATCTGTGCATGGCGCACGCCGATGGCGGTGGCCAGCGTCGAGCGGTGCTTGATGCGCTGGTTGCGGATCAGCGAGGCACTGCGGGTGATGAATGCCAGCACGGTGAAGGCGATGGCCCAGCCGCCATAGAAGTTCACCAGAGTCGGAGCCATCCATGCGGTCAGCGCCGTGGCCAGGGTGAAGCCGGAAGCGATGCCGAACAGCGTGTAATTAATCGGCGTCAGTGGCGTGTTCCACTCCTGCAAAAACTTCAGGCAGCCGTATATCATACCGGTGCAGATGAACAGGGCGAAGGCGGCGACCACGCCCAGCAGGCCCACCAGGTAGGTCAGCTCGCCTTGCGGCGGGGCGTTCTCGCCGAACAGGTTCGGGTTGTAGCCCAGGTAATGCAGCAGGCCATAGACGAACACCAGGCCCATGAAGATGGGCAGGGCGATGACCTCGCGCGACAGCCACGAGGTGCGCCACATGGCGGCCGAGCGCCATGCCCGCTCCGGGTGGCCGAGGTGGAAGAAGGAGGCGATCAGGCCGGCCACCAGCAGCGCCAGGGCGATCATGCTGTTGGTGCCGAAGTAGCTGCCTTCGGGCAGGGCGAGGGCGCCGATGTCGGCATAGGCCTGCACCGTCATCAGGGCCAGGAACAGGCCCTGGCCGGCGCCGATCAGAGTGGTCAGGAAAATGACGGAGAATGCGGGATGCATAAAAACCTCAGTGTTGAGTGTGTAGGTTGGGGTGAGCCTGCGAACCCCAATAGCTGCGGTGTTGGTGGATTTCGGCCGTTGGGCTTCGTTCCTCAGCCCAACCTACAGTTTGTTTGAATATCGTTACCAGCTCGCCGAGTCTTCCAGGAAGCTTTCGTTCTCGTCTACCTTGGGCAGATGGCCGTCCTTCTTCAGCGGATTGTCCACGCGCACCAGTTCGTCTTTGTGGATCTTCATCTTGGTCTTGCGCCGCGGCAGGTAGTGGTTGCTGGGCTGGGTACCCCATTCGGGCATCAGCGGGTAGCCGCCCTGTTCGCGGATGGCGATGGAGACCTCGGATTCCGGGTCGTGCACGTCGCCGAACAGGCGCGCCGAGGTGGGGCAGGCCAGCACGCAGGCGGGTTTGCGCTCGGGCTCGGGTAGGGACTCGTCGTAGATGCGGTCGACGCACAGGGTGCATTTTTTCATCACCTTCTGTTTTTCGTCGATCTCGCGTGCTCCGTAGGGGCAGGCCCAGGCGCAATATTTGCAGCCGATGCACTTGTCGTAGTCCACCAGCACGATGCCGTCTTCCTCGCGTTTGTAGCTGGCGCCGGTGGGGCATACCGGCACGCAGGGCGGGTCTTCGCAATGCAGGCAGCTCTTGGGGAAGTGCACGGTCTCGGTGTGCGGGAACTCGCCCACCTCGAAGGTTTGCACGCGGTTGAAGAAGGTGCCGGTGGGATCCTTGCCATAGGGGTTCTCGTCCACCAGCGGGCCGGCTTCACCGGAGGTGTTCCACTGCTTGCAGTTGGTGACACAGGCGTGACAGCCGACGCAGACGTTGAGGTCAATCACTAATGCCAGTTGGGTCATATATTTAACGCTCGTTTGTATCCGTTAGCTTCAGTGTGGGAGCACCTTTCCAGGTGCGATTGTTGTCGTTGGCCTCAGAGTGTGGGAGCGCCTTCCCAGGCGCGATCGCGGCAGGAATGCCGCTCCCACAGGAATGCCGCTCCCACAGGAATGCCGCTCCCACAGGAATGCCGTTCCCACAGGGATGGGCGATGCCCACCCTATTTTCTTTTACCGATGTTGAGTTTGCCCGGACGCTTGCCGGCGAAGTAGGCCAGCCAGGATTTGCGTTCGGGCTGTCCCGGCACCGGCAACATGTTGTCAAACTGTGGCGAACTTTCTTCCTTCTCACCCGGGGCGGCCTTGTACACGCGTACCTGCACGTCGTACCAGGCGGCCTGCCCGGTGATGGGATCGGAATTGGACAGGTGCTCACCGTGGCCGTGGGCCGGCAACTCCTCGGAGATCAGGTGGTTGAGCAGGAAACCCTGCTGTGACTCGTTGGCGTCCGGGGTCAGGTTCCAGGCGCCCCTGGCCTTGCCGATGGCATTCCAGGTCCACACGGTGCCGGGCTCGACGGCTTCGGAGAAGCGGCATAGGCAGCGTACCTTGCCGTGCATGGACTCCACCCACACCCAGTCGCCGTCGTCGAAACCACCGGCGGCGCCAACCTTGGGGCTCATATACAGATAGTTGTGGGCATGGATCTGGCGCAGCCAGGCGTTCTGTGAATCCCACGAGTGGTACATGGCCATGGGCCGCTGGGTGACGGCGTTGAGCGGGTACTTGTGCTTATCGCTGAGCTGGCCTTCCAGCGGCTCATAATAGAACGGCAGCGGGTCGAAGTAGGTTTCGATGCGTTCGCGCAGGCGATCCGGCGGCTGCTTGCCGCCGTACTTACCCTGCGCGGCGAGACGGAATTTCTGCAACACCTCGGAATAGATGTGGATGTTGATGGGGTCCGTGTAGCGCGTCAGGCGATGATACTGCGCCCACTCCAGGTAGCCCTGATTCCAGTTGCGCATGTACTGGTAGGACTTGGGCAGTTCATAGTGGAACACGCAGTTGTTCTTTTCGTACATCTCCCACTGCTTGGGATTGGGCTCGCCACGCAGGGATTTTTCACCGCCCTTGCCGCGCCAGCCGGCGAGGAAGCCGATGCCGGAGCCGGGTTCGGTCTCGAAGTTGGTGATGAAGTCTGGGTAGTCGCGAAACTTGCGCGTGCCGTCCGGGTGGGTGAAGGCTGGGAAGCCGAGGCGTGAGCCCAGCTCGATGAGGACCTCCTGGAAGGGCTTGCACTCACCGGTGGGTGGCAGCACCGGGATGCGCACCGAGTCCGCCGGGCCGTCGAATTCGGAAATGGGCCGGTCCAGCATGGACATCACGTCGTGGCGTTCGAGATAGGTGGTGTCGGGCAACACCAGGTCGGCGAAGGCCACCATCTCGGATTGGAAGGCGTCGCAGACAATGATGAACGGGATCTTATATTCGCCGTTTTCGTCTTTGTCGTTGAGCATCTTGCGCACCTCCACCGTGTTCATGGTGGAGTTCCAGGCCATGTTGGCCATGAAGATCATCAGGGTGTCGATGTGGTAGGGGTCGCCGCGCCAGGCATTGGTGATGGCGTTGTGCATCATGCCATGCACCGACAGCGGGTACTCCCAGGAGAAGGCCTTGTCGAGGCGCACGGCCTCGCCGTCATCATCGACGAACAGGTCGTTGGGGTCGGCGGGCCAGCCCAGCGGCATGCCCGCCAATGGGGTGTTGGGTTTTATATCCTGCGCATTGTTGGGGGTTTTGGGGCAGGGTGGAATGGGGCGTGGGAAGGGCGCCTTGTGGCGGAAGCCGCCGGGGCGGTCGATGGTGCCGAGGATGGACATCAGGATCGACAGCGCGCGGATCGACTGGAAGCCGTTGGAGTGGGCGGCCAGACCGCGCATGGCGTGGAACGATACCGGATTGCCGGTAACGCTCTCGTGCTCCTTGCCCCAGGCGTCGGTCCAGGCGATGGGCAACTCGATCTTCTCGTCGCGTGCGGTAATGCCCATCTCGTGGGCCAGGCGGCGGATGGTCTCGGCGGGCACGCCGGTAATGTCCTCGGCCCACTCGGGAGTGTAATCCTTGACCCGCTCCACCAGCAGCTGGAAGGAGGGCTTCACCGGGGTACCGTCTTCCAGGGTGAACTCGCCCATCAACGCCGGCTCGGCCTCGGTGTGGGTTTGCACCGCCTTGCCGTTCTTGCGGTCCCACCACATCTCGTCATGGGGGTGGATCTTGCCCTCGTCGAATTCCAGGCCGCGCACCAGCATGCCGAAGTCGTCGCTGTCCGGGTCCTGGTTGACCAGCTGTGCGGCGTTGGAATACTGGGTGAGGAAGTCGCGGTCGTAGAGGCCGGTCTTGATGATCTCGTGGATGATGGCGAGGATCAGCGCGCCGTCGGTGCCGGGCTTGATGGGCACCCACTCGTCGGCGATGGCCGAGTAACCGGTGCGGATCGGGTTGATGGAAATAAAGCGGCCGCCGTTGCGCTTGAAGTTGGCCAGCTCGATCTTCAGCGGGTTGGAGTGGTGATCCTCGGCAGTGCCGAACATGATGAACAGCTTGGAGCGTTCCAGGTCCGGGCCGCCGAATTCCCAGAACGAGCCGCCGATGGTGTAGATCATACCGGCGGCCATATTCACTGAGCAGAAGCCGCCGTGGGCGGCGTAGTTGGGGGTGCCGAAGTTCTTCGCGAACAGGCCGGTCAGGGCCTGCATCTGGTCGCGGCCGGTGAACAGGGCGAATTTTTTTGGGTCGGTCGCGCGCAGGTGGCGCAGGCGGGTCTCCATGATATCGAAGGCTTCATCCCAGGAGATGACCTCGAAATCGGCCGCGCCACGTTCGGCGCCCTCACGGCGCTTCAGGGGTTTGGTCAGGCGCGCCGGCGAATACTGCTTCATGATGCCGGAGGAACCCTTGGCACAGATTACGCCTTTATTGAGGGGATGATCCGGATTGCCCTGGATATAGCGTATCTCACCGTCACGCAGGGTGACGCGGATGCCGCAACGGCAGGCGCACATATAGCAGGTAGTATTCTTGACCTCGACGCCCTTCTCCAGCGTCGAGGCAGTGTTGTTATTCGACATCGATCAAGCCCTTGCCTGTTTGCACCAAAATGCGGCCGGCAATTATATATCAGCATATTTTGACATAGCCAATTACTGACTTTTTTGCTCGGATAAGTAATTTTGATTGCGTCTGTTCGCTTCGTGGATGTTAGTGCGAGGCGCGGGGTAGCATCGTAGGGAGGCGATTGGATTAAATTACCCGGATTTCGTGGTACTCCATCCGGGCTACGGGTGAAAGGGGGGCTGTCGAACCGCGTGTGTAGGTGGTGGTTCAGACCTTGAATTGTCCGACCAACTTTTGCATCTGCGTGGCGACCTGGCTCAGTGACGTGCCGGCGCTGGCCAACTGATTGCTGTTTTCGGTATTTTCTTCGGTGACGTGGCTGATGTTGGTGATATTCTGATCCATTTCATGAGCCACGCTGCTCTGTTCTTCGGCGGCGCTGGCAATTTGGGTGTTCATGTCTCTGATCACCGCCACGGCCTCGCTGATTTCTTTCAGGGCTACGCCAGCATCGGCCGCTTTGGCGACACCCTGTTCGGAGGTGGTTTTACCGCGTCCCATGATGTCGGCGGCCTTGCCGGCGCTGGCCTGCAGGCTTTCGATCATGGTCTGGATTTCCTGCGTGGACGCCTGTGTACGGCTGGCCAGCGTGCGTACTTCATCGGCGACCACGGCAAAGCCGCGACCCTGCTCGCCAGCCCGCGCCGCTTCGATGGCGGCGTTCAGGGCCAGTAGATTGGTCTGCTCGGCAATGCCGCGAATTACATCCAACACGGTGCCGACGTTTTCGCTGTCTTCGCGCAGTTGATTGACGGCGCTGGCGCCCTGTTCCACGTCGTTGGCGAGCCGGTTGATGATGGCGATGGTCTCGTCCACCACAACGTTGCCATTATTTGCGGCGGTGTTGGCTGAGCCTGCGGCCTCGGTGGCCTGTTCTGCATTACGCGCTACTTCG
>JAJRWE010000073.1 GCA_024276955.1 Gammaproteobacteria bacterium | reverse complement strand
TGGTGGTGACATGGACGATTTTCGCATCTATAACCGTCTGCTCTCACAAGATGAGATTACCTGGTTGGCCAGTGCAACACCGTTAAACGACAGCCAATCTCCAGCGGCACCGTCCAATTTTCAGGCGGTGGCGGTTTCTCCTCAAGAGTCCTATCTGCGCTGGGATGCACCGACGGACAATAACTTCGTCGCGGGCTACCGCGTTTATCGTAGTGGCGTTTTGGCGGGAACAACCGGTGATACCTCTTTTGTGGATGAAGGCATGACGCCGGACAAAAGCTATAACTATACGGTGGTAGCATTCGATGGGGCCGACAACAGCTCGGCTGCCTCCACGGCTGTCACTGTCCAATCTCCGGCTTCCGGCAATGTACTGGATGCCTTGCCCCCGGGGCATTGGTATGAAATCAAGGATTCAAGCATCTGGACACAGCTCGGTGTTAAGCCCGATGTGATGGGTTCCTGGAGTGGTGGGGTCTATGATTCCAGTCGTGACCGCCTGGTGGTTTGGGGAGGCGGGCACTTGAATTATGATGGTAATGAGCTGTATGCTTTTGACTTTAATAGTTTTAGTTGGGGTTTTGTAACTCAGAAAACGCCGAAGGAACAGCGGGTAAAGAGTGTGGACGTCTATGAGGATGGCCTGCCGTCTGCGCGTCACACCTACAATGGCTTGCAGTACATCCCGACCATTGACCGCTTCTTTTCCTCGGGAGGTTCAATTTGGGGTTCCGGAGGGTGCTCGGGGGGTACCTGGTTGTACGATTTCAGTGCGCTGCCCGCTGAATCAGGCTGGCAGAATATTGAAGATGACCGGGGTGGCTGCGCCATGGTTTCCGCCTATGACGCCGTCACCGGCCACGTATGGTATGCCGAAAGAGCGGGCCTGTATGAGTTTGATCCCTTGGATTTGTCGGCGCCGTGGACAAAACGCCTGGGCAGCAAGGCAAAGCCCGATATGTATATGACCGCTGCGATTGATGCCAACCGTCGGAAACTGGTTTTGCTGGGTGGTACGGGTTACGGGGGGGTGGCAAAAACCGTAATTTACGACATCAGCGACCCCGCTGCTGTGACTGGCGGAGTCGCTGCCACCCGTGGCGCGACAGAAATTGAAAATTCTGATGCCGCTGGTTTTGAATTTGATCCTGTCAGTGATCGCTTCGTCGCCTGGATGGGTGGAGAGCAGGTTTATACGTTGGCATTGGATACGCTGGATTGGTTTCGCATGGCGCCAGCTTTCACCAACCTGATAACGCCCAGTACACCCGCGGACAGGGGCACCTATGGCCGCTTCCGCTATGTACCCTCAAAGAATGTGTTTATCGTGGTCAACGATATGGAACAGAACGTGTTTGTTTACAAACTCTCTGCGGGAAAGGGTTCTTCAACACCTTTTCCCACGCTGAGCTTCGAGGCCAGCAGCACCCGTGTGAACGCAGGCGAAACGGTGAACCTGACCTGGAATGCCAATGATGCAGAACGTTGCGTTGCAGGGGGTGACTGGACGGGAAGCAAAACACTCAGCGGTAGCGAAACCATTGGGTCACTCAACGACAATGCCAGCTTCACGTTAACCTGTAGCAATGGCGCTGGTAATACTGTTCGCCGCATCGACATCAATGTTTCAGCGACGCTGAACCCCAGTGTCAGTTTGAGCGCCACCCCTGCCAGCATCGTTATTGGCGCCAGCACCACGCTCAACTGGTCCAGCAATAACGTCGACAGTTGCGTCGCCAGCGGTGATTGGGACGGTAACAAGAATATTAGTGGTAGTCAGACCGTCAGCCCCGACAGCGACAGTACTTACACCCTCAGTTGCAGCGGTAGTGGCGGTGATGCCAGCGCCTCCTTTGACGTTACCGTCACGGCGGCTCCGCCTGTCCCTGTTGTCAATCTTGTCGCCGACCCTGCCAGCATTGTTGCGGGTAACAGTACCACGCTTACCTGGTCCAGCAGCGACGCTGACAACTGCACCGCTAGCGGTGCCTGGAGTGGTCGTAAAGAAACCAGTGGTAGTCAGACCGTCAGCCCCAACAGTAGCAGTACGTATACCCTCGATTGTTCCGGTCGTGGAGGTAGCACCAGCAGCGCTTTTAATGTCACGGTAACTGCACAGGTATCAACGAATAGTGACAATGGGGGAGGCGGCGCCTGGAGTGAGTGGACGCTGGGAGTTCTGCTCATGTTTTTATTTGCCAGACTCACCACCAATCCGTGGCGTTTTGTACCCGCGCGGAGACAGCATTTCAGAGGAGTTTATTTTTTATAAGCAGTTACTCCACCGCTGCCACCCGCACCAATGCCACACCACCGCGACGATAAATAATCTCGCTGACCCGCAGCCCCTTGGGTAGATTGCCCAAATGATGGGGCTTGGTCAGCACCACATCGCCCGCACGCGGCGTGCGGGTCTCGGTCACCTCTTGGGTGTAGACGCTGAAGCTGGGTGTATTGAGGTGCCAGCGGATCACCGTCAGGCCCTGCTCGCTGGCGATCTGCGCCGCCGCCTTTACCGGCCCCTGCTGCATACCACCAATGGCCGGCAGCAGAAACAGCGAGATCCCCAGCACCGACACCACGCCACTGGCCAGCAGTTTATCGCCCAACGTAAAACGCCGTTCACCCATACAGAAGACGGTAAACATGATGGCGGCGACGAAAAACAAGCGCCACGGCAGACCGAAGTAGGCCGGGTAGTCGGCCAGCACGGCCCGGGCATAGTCATCGTCGATGGCCGGCAGCGCACCAGCAATAATATCCGGTAACAACAACAGCACACTGAAGAAAATCAGCTGCGGCAGGAACAGCCACAGTCGCGCACGCAGGCCATCGAACTGCACCGCCATAAAAATGAAGGTGCCGGTCAGGCCATACAGCACGTAGTGCGGCAGCTTGGTGCCGGAGAATGAAAAGAAGGCCAGCACGAACAGAAACCAGATCAGGGCGAAGCGGGTCAGCTCGTCACGCCACAGCGCCTTGACCCGCCACAGCGCGGCGATCAGCACGCCGGTAAACGGCAGCACCGCCAGCAGCACTACCGGCAGGTAGTACAGCAGGCCGCCGCCGTGGCTCTCCATGGGGTCGGAAAAACGATCAATATTGTGCTTGAAGAAAAAGCCCTGAATGAAGGCATCGCCCTCTTTCAGGTACTGCACCACGTACCAGGGCAGGGCCACGGCGAGAAACAGGGCGATACCGGCGGGATCAAACACCATGCGCAGCCAGACTTTCAATTCACGCTGCACGGCGAAGAAGATGAAGCTCACCGCCAACGGCACCAGCACCGCCACCGGTCCCTTGGTGAGAAAACCCAGGCCAATGAGGCCGAAGGTCAGTAGTAACCAGCGCCGCTCGCGTTCACGCCAGTAGAGAAACAGGCTGAACATGGAACTGGCGATGAAGAAATTGAGCAGCGCATCGGCGGTGGCGGCGCGCGACATGATCGACACCTCCAGCGCCGTAGCGGTGATGATGGCGGCGATCAGACCCGTGCGCTCGTCGCGCACCCGGCGCAGAAAAAACAGCACCGCCAGCACCCAGGCGGTGCCGGCCAGCGCCGAGGGCAGACGAAAGGCGAACTCGTTGACACCGAACAGCGCCACCGACAGGGCCTGAAACCAATAGATCAGGATCGGCTTGTCGTAACGCGGCTGGCCATCGAGGTAGGTGGAGATAAAATCACCGCGCTCAAACATCTCCCGCGTCGCCTCGCTGAAGGCACCCTCGTCGAGATCGAACAGCGGCACCGCCCACAGGTTCAAATAGAAACTGCTGGCCACGGCGATGAACAGCAGCCAGCGCAAGGCGGTCAGGCTGAGGGGCTTGGAGGCGGGAGAGGTCATGCGCTGAGTGAATCCTTAAGGGTACAATGGCTGCCGACAACGATAGAACAGAAAACACATCGTAGGAGCGGGCCATGCCCGCGATTTGTGGTTGATGCCAACCGGCGATCGCGGGCATGGCCCGCTCCTACAAAATACCGCACTGCCACCACCGAGGCGCATTTGCACCCACGACACAAGACCCTGCTGAACACGGCCATCGGCCTGGCCCTGCTTGTCGGCCTGATCGTGCTGGTCGAACGCGTCATCGGCTGGAC
>JAJRWE010000072.1 GCA_024276955.1 Gammaproteobacteria bacterium | reverse complement strand
GAACTTGTGACACCGCTCTGCGGTGTTACACATCCCGTGGCGCTCAGCGCCACCTCCACCTCGGTGGATTAAACTGGCTTTCTTGCGCCACACCGCAGAGCGGTGTAGCGAGTCAAATACAAAATGATACTGAGTCTTGTAAACGGCATGACTACCGTAGCGATATTCCATGCCCTACCCCCCTTCAGCAGGGCAACGGCCACCAGTATCGCAGATAAATCTGACCGCCTAAAGGCGGTGGTTTTAACCTTTAACCGGGACTAATAAACTACCCCGCAGCACCACCAAAAGTTGGTGCCCTGAGGCGAAAATAGGCGCTTGAGACGAGCTGCGGGGAATTATACCCCCAGAGATTAAACCCTCAGAGATTCAACCAAGCAAAATAATCTGGCATAGGGAATACGTCAGAAGAATACGGATGATTACCTTAGGGCTGGCGTCAAAATTAGTTTACATTTCTGAACACCAATGCATCAGTCAGCATCGAGAAGCATCAGGCCACAACGTGTCTTCCCTGCATGAATGACGAGACATCGGACATGAGACTCCATACCCGCAGGGATACCATTCTCCGGCAGGTCAATCTCGACAATTTCACCTTCGTGCAAATCCAGCTTTACGCACTCAACACCGATGCCTTGCGAATTCATATCAAAGATACAAACCGTGCCAATGGCCTCACCCTGTTTATACAGCTGAACATTCAACCTTGATGCCCGGCGCTGCGACCAGCGATGCTCCAACATTTTACGGTTGCTGCAAGCGGGTTCGTATCTCACCTTCTGCCTGCAGCCAGTCACTAAGCTCATCACCTGCGGTAAAACCACGCTGTTCCGCAATAAAATAGGCGGCTTCGGCGATCATCACCTGTCGTTCGGCCGTATCCTGCTGTGGTACTGAGGCCGCTGATGAAGCTTTGGCCTTGCGGCCCTTTTTGGGGGATGCCTTCGGCTTTGCTTTAGCCATGATCTTTTTCCCTTCCTCAGTTGGATTCGAAAGTTACAACAAACCGTATCTACATCTTCATCTTCATCCCTGCACAGTTAAATACAAATAGATCCCCCCTGCTGCTACTTAGGTTACAGTTCCCTTTCATAACCTGTGCTATTTGTAGTTCACTGGATATACAGTGCTGAAATCCGTATTTTTTTATCAATATCTCAAAAAAATAATAGGAGACGGCAATGACTAATCAACCGATCAAATGATTGCCCTGGCCTTTAGTCTGATTGCCGCTGCTGCAGGGCTCGCCTATGCGATCTGGTGCGGTCTCTGGGTATTGCGTCAGGATGAAGGGGGGGCCGACTTGCGCCCTCCTTATTTGGCTATTCGTGAAGGAGCCAACGCCTTTATCCGCACCCAGTATCTGACGATTCTCGCTGTCGGTGTTTTATTGGTGATCATTCTCTGGATCACTCCGCAGTTCGGCTTTCTGACCGCACTGGGTTTTGCCATTGGCGGACTGTGCTCGGCCATTTCCGGCATCGTGGGCATGTGGGTCGCGGTACGCGCCAATGTACGAACCACCGTGGCGGCTGCCCAGCAGGGGCTGCCGCTTGCCCTGCAGATCAGCCTCCGCTCCGGTGCCGTGACGGGATTTCTGGTGGGGGCGCTGGCATTGGCCAGCGTCAGTGGCTTCTACCTTTACTTTACTGGCTAAATGACACCGGCCCAATGGACTTGCGCCCACTGGCGGGGCTGGGTTTTGGCGCCTCGCTGGTGAGCATCTTCGCGCGCCTGGGCGGTGGCATTTTCACCAAGGCGGCCGATGTGGGTGCCGACCTGGTTGGCAAGATCGAGCAGGGAATTCCCGAGGACGATCCACGCAACCCGGCCGTGATCGCCGACAATGTCGGCGATAACGTCGGTGACTGCGCCGGCATGGCCGCCGATATTTTTGAAAGTTATGCGGTGACGCTGGTGGCCGCCATGCTGGTAGCCTCTGCAACGGGGAGCGGCGAGAATGCCGACCAGGTTTATCCCCTGGTGTTGGGGGGTATTGCCCTGTTCGCCAGCATGATTGGCATACATACCTCGCGGCTTGGCGCCCACGGCGCCATTCTCTCCACCCTGACACGGGCCGTAATGTTGACCATCGTATTGAGTGCCGTGGGCTTTTACCTCGCCAGTCACTGGATGCCGGCTGGTGTCTCAAGCTACACAGCCAACAGCCTGTTCGCCAGCGCCCTGACCGGCCTCGCGGTAGGTATCGGCATGGTGGCGACAACCACCTACTTCACCGGTACCAATCACCGCCCGGTTCAAGAGATCGCCCGCGCTTCGCGCTCCGGACACGCCACCAATATTATCGCCGGTCTGTCGGTGGGTATGGAATCGACCCTGGTCCCCACCCTGGTCATCGCCGCCGGGGTGATCGCCGCCTATGCCTTTGCCGGCATCTTTGGCATCGCCATCGCTACCGTCGCCCTGCTCTCCCTGACCCCGGTGGTAGTCGCCATCGATGCCTACGGGCCGGTCACCGACAATGCCGGCGGTATTGCCGAGATGGCACATCTCCCCGAGGAAGTGCGCCAGATCACCGACGAGCTGGATGCCGCGGGCAATTCCACCAAATCACTCACCAAGATCTTCGCCATTGGCTCCGCCGGGCTGGCGGCACTGGCACTGTTTGGCGCCTTCAAGCTGGAATTTGGCTCACGCCTCGACAACGTCTCGTTTGCCATTGATAACCCCTACATTCTTGCCGGGCTGTTCATCGGCGCGCTATTACCTTTTGTCTTCAGCGGCATTATCTTCAAGGCCGTCGGTAAGGCCGCCGCCTCGGTGGTTGAAGAAGTCCGTGAGCAGTTCAAGGCCCACCCCGAGATTCTCACTGGCGAACGTCTGCCGGATTACGCCCGGGCGGTGCGCATGCTGACTCGTGCATCGATCCGCGGCATGATCCTTCCCGGCCTCCTACCAGTGATCGTACCGCTGCTGGTTGCCTTTGCCTGGACGCCCTTTGGCCCGCACGGCAGTGGTGCCCAACTGATGGGGGGTATCCTGATTGGCGCTGTCATCTCGGGGCTAGTCCTCGCCCTGATGCTGAGCACCGGCGGCGCGGCGTGGGACAACGCCAAGAAATACATCGAAGCCGGTCATTACGGCGGCAAGGGATCTCCCGCCCACATGGCGGCGATCACCGGCGATACCGTCGGCGATCCTTGCAAGGATACCGCCGGCCCGGCCATCAATCCGATGCGCAAGGTATTGAGCCTGATGGCCTTGTTGCTGGTGCCATTTTTATAAAAAGGATTTTAAAGCGAATTGAATTATGGGACATTCCGGTCGGGAGGGATTCTCACTCGCATGGCGTCAGATCATCTTTGAAAAACGCCGGCTTGCCGCAGCACTCGCCGGAATAAGCTTTGCCGTTTTATTAATTCTGGTACAGATCGGTTTTTATTCGGCAATGAACGACAGTGCCACCAAGGTGCTCAAACACCTGAATGCACAACTGGTTATTATACCCGCTGGGTTTGAATTCTTTGGCTCGCAACATGTCTTTGCCCGTCCAAGGCTTATGCAGGCGGCCGGAGTTGCCGGCGTCGATGAAGTACTTCCCCTTTATTATTCGTTCTGCAGTTTTAAAAATATCAATACGGGTTATCAACGCTGGATCTTGTGTATGGGCCTTCAGCCAGGGCGTCATATGCTGACCCTGCCGGGAATCATTGATCAGGAGGACAAGCTCACCGTTGCCGGAAGTATTCTATTTGACAGAAAGGGCCTCAGCAGTTATTTCGGCAATGTGGCCGACCACTTTAATCACGATGGTCCCTTTGCGACTACGGTAGAAAACCGCAAGGTCACTATTAACGGACTCATCGATATCGGCGTCACCTTCGCGGCCTTCGGCAATATCCTTATGGGTGATCAGACGTTTTTTGCGCTTTTCCCAAACATCTCGTCGGGACTTGTAAATGTTGGCCTCGTGCGCCTGGATCAGGGTGCTGATCCACAGGTCATGCGCGAAAAGATCAGCAACATCCTTGGCGGTAAAGACATCAAAGTGCTGACGCGCACTGAATTCATACAGCATGAAATAGACTACTGGAACAAAACTGCGGCGATCGGTTTCCTGTTTATCGTCGGCGCCATTATGGGATTTATCATCGGTGCGGTGATCGTCTATCAGATTCTCTATACCAATGTAATTGACCACCTGCCAGAATTTGCAACACTCAAGGCAATGGGCTATTCCAATCGGTTTTTTCCGCTCTAGTGCTTAAACAATCGCTTATCCTGTCGGTGCTCGGTTTCATTCCCGGCACACTCCTGTCATGGGCAATCTATCATTATACGGCTGCATCGACCGGCTATACGATGATCCTGAGCCTCGATAAAGCGGCCATTGCCTTTACCTCTACGACCATTATGTGCATGCTGGCAGGATTGCTTGCCATGCGGCATCTAAAAAAAGCAGATACCGCAGAACTCTTCCGATGAACAGTTCCATTATTGAGTTCAATAATGTCAGCTATTCCTTTGGTAAAGGTAATCTGCGCCGCCAGGTGCTGTTTTCCCTGTCGGGAACGATAAAGGCAGGCGAAGTGGTGATTGTCACCGGGCCATCCGGCTCGGGGAAAACAACATTCTTAACCTTGATCGGCGCCCTGAGGCGCTTGCAGGAAGGCAGCGTCAGATTGATGGGTTGTGAACTGTACGGTGCACCTCAGAAAGTGCTGCGTGAGGCACGTCGGAATATCGGTTTCATTTTTCAGCTCCACAACCTGATCGATGCGTTGACAGCGCACCAAAACCTGATAATGGGGCTGCGACTGCACCCGGAAATTCCGTCGCCTTCTGCAGCGGCAGATGACATTCTCGAGCAGGTCGGTCTTGGCGATCATATCAACAAGTTTCCCCGCCAGCTTTCCGGTGGGCAGAGGCAGCGGGTTGCGATTGCTCGCGCCCTTGTGATGCGCCCAAAAATCATCCTTGCCGACGAACCGACGGCATCACTTGACGGCAAGACAGGACGGATCGTGGTGGAGCAGCTGCATGATCTTGCCACAAGGCAGGGCACAACTATTCTGCTGGTTACCTACGATCCGCGCATTCTGGATATTGCCGACCGTGTTCTTGCACTTGAAGATGGCCATTTCGTCGGTATGACGACCAAGGAGGCAGGTCGCGCCGGACTGCTTTAACCCGGATTAATCCGGGATGTTGATTCGAAATACTCAACAACCACTCGTTAAAGCGGGCGGATTAGTCTTACGGACTGAAAGTCCGGATACGGATCGGCAGACCTGTTTTGAAATCCAGCCGGGCAACGATTCTCAACATTTCGTGTAGGATGCCGGTGAGCGGTAGCGAACCGCATCAGTCGAGAGCGGTGACGCCGACGATCACCCGTGCCGGGCGCTTGATAATACGCGAACGATGCGGTTCGCTACCGCTCACCAGCATCCTACAGAGACTGAAACTGAAATTTTTAACGGATTACCCAACTTCTGTGTATCACTGATCACCTGCTAAAAAATGCATGGCTGAAAGCCGGCCGGCTAAAGCCAGTGGTTTTAACCTTTTGATGGAGAATAAACATGGCAGGTCAGCAGCTTCAATGAGCATCGGAGTTTTTATCCGCACCAAGCTTGATCATATAATCTACCGCCGCCTCCACCTGTGCATCTGAACAAATATTACAACCTCCCTTGGGAGGCATCATGGAACCATCACCTTTGATGGCGACCTGATAAAGATGCTCGCGCCCCTGATCGCGTAAGATCTGGCGAACCCTCTGCTTCCTTACTTCGGGTGCGCCGACGACGCCGGTGTCATGACAAGCGCTACAGTTACTCTCGTAGAGTTTGCGTCCGGCTTCTTGGCTTAAGGGTGCTTGTAATCCTCTCACCGGAGGCGATACGCTATTTACCGATTTCAGATAATCGGCGATGGCGAGCATATCCGCGTGGCGAAGATACCTCAGGCTGTTATGTTCGACATCACTCATGGAGCCCAGCAACTTTCCACCCGTGGGTTTAACGTCATGCATAAATATGTCTGCGATGGCACCGGGTGACAGGTGCCGTAGTCCTTGTGCATTAATGCTTGGCGCGAAATAGTCTTCCACAAAAGCGCCCGCCAGGTAATATTCTTTTTTCGGAGCCCCCAACATATTCAGCTCGGTATGACACAGGGCGCAGTGACCCGGGCCTTCGACGATGAATGCTCCCCGATTCCAGCGTTCAGACTTTTTCGGATCGGGACTGTATTGCCCCTTATCAAAATCAAAATACAGCAGGCGCCAGCCGAATTGCAGCCAGCGATAGTTGAATGGCCAGTCCATTTGTGGTGGCTTGTTGCGGTATTTTACGGCAGGAATGCGGTCCAGATAGGCCTTGATCGCCACTACGTCTTTGCGACTCATGCGATTGTAATAGTTGTAGGGGAAAACAGGATAATAATAGCTGCCGTCCGGGCGGATACCCTCCCTCATGGCCGTGACAAAATCATCCTCACTCCAGTTACCAATACCAGTATCTTTATCCGGTGTGATATTAGGCACGAATAACGCACCAAAGGGTGTGCCGATACGCAAGCCGCCGGCGAAAGGAACTCCCCCATTCCCGATGTTCGTATGACAGGCCATGCAATCACCCAGCTTCACCAAGTATTCGCCGCGAGCAATCTGCTCTTTATCATCGCTAGCATCAATAAGGACTGGAGGGAATTCTGGGTAGTGTAAGGATATGTTGTTGGCGATAGTATCGGCGAATAACACCACGGGCAACAATATAGTGGTAAATAGCGCCATGAAACGCACCCACCATCTATTATTGGGCTGCGAACAATAGTGAACCGAACTTGTTCGATTGCATTTTTTATCTCTCATTTTTCATGACCTTTAGGTAAGCACTACCAGCAAGTCCGGGTCGACAGCCACCATCTACCCGATCCCAACAATAACCGCTTCGCCACCGCTCATATTCGCACCGGACAGTCCTGTGGTTCTAGTGGCCCAACAAGTTTATATTGATGGGTTCAGTTGGTCTGTCAGCGTTCAGGGCAAGGCGCGTCTCGCAGCGAATGGCCTTAGTCCTTTGCAAGAGGCGCAACGCGGCCATGGACGCTGACAGACCAACCCTTCGGGCGCTTCTGAGGTACCCTGCAGCGGCGTTGCAGCGCTTGACAAGGGGGACGGCCATTGCCTGCGCACTGCGCCTTGCTGCGAGACACCTCAGAAACGCTGAATCCATCAATATAAACTTGTTGGACCACTAGTGATGGCCTCATAACCAGATACCCGTAAACCAGTGCCCCAGACCCAGGTAGAGGCCGACCCAGAGCAGGCAGGCCGGCAGGTCATAGAGATAGAAACGTTGCGGGGAAATGCCAGAAATACCCGCCAATGGTGGCACAACCGGATGAACAAACCAGACGAACCGGCCAACGGCGACTCCTGGCGCACCATAACGAGCCAGGTAATCAGAGGCCTTTGAACGCTTCTCAAGGAAACGAGTTTTGTGAAGATGGTGGTGAAATTTCTTTGAACCCAGGCGCCCTGACCAATAGCCCAGAGTGTCACCCAGCATGGCACCGAGGGTGGCAAATAACCAGGTTTCCTCTAACGCCAATACGCTGCTTGCCGTCAGGGCTCCCAGCGATATCACAATAAAAATACCGGGTAACATCAGGCCAATCAGTGGGGCCGACTCCAGCATCATGAGAATGACGATACCGAGGTAGCCCCACTGCCTTACCCATTCTTGCACCAGAGCCAGATCGGTCTCGCTCATTGGCATTCCTTATCAAATGAATTTCGCTCACGTCACCATCATGGTAGGACAAGCGCCGGATCGGCTCCTTTCCATTCCAGGCGGGCGCGCCACTCTTCAGGTGATTCGTTACCTACATCCATCAGTACCACCGTCTTGCCGTCCATCACAGCTTGATGCAGCATTTCCAGTTTGTCATCTGGAATGCCTAAACGCCGCAGGGCAATGGTGAGATGGGTTGCAGCCGCGCCAGCGGTCATTATCCCCGCACCGGCAACGGCCCCAATAATCGCCTCGATAATGGGCCCGGCAGCCAGAACCGGGCCAACACCGGGAATCAGCATCAGGCCTCCGGCACCTGCCAACAGCCCGCCCAGCGATCCCCATAACGCACCTTCAGCACCCCAGACTTTGAAACGCTCTTTTTCATTCGTGTAGGCAATACCGAGAAAGTCATCACCCTGCCCACCTGCCTTGTGCAAAATGGATACCTGATCCATGGGAAAGTCATGTTTGATCATGTCTTCCACCAGTACGTGGGCATCATCGGAATTGATGAAAACGCCGCCAACAAAATGCGGGGGCTTTTTGCTCATATCTGTTTCTCCTTGCTCTTGTGATTAATTGTTGGCACTCAAAACACACTTGTCGATAATCTGTGCCTGTTCGTTGAAGGCGTACATATGAGGCACCCCGGTTGGCAATTCATAGTCGATGATCTGCTGCGGCGTCATCCGTTCGATATACATGATGATTGAGCGCAATGAATTACCATGGGCGACGACCAGAACATCCTCTCCCCTCTGCAGGCTGGGTATGATGTGCTCACGGTAGTAAGGAATGGTTCTTGCCGCGGTCATTTTCAAGCTCTCGCCTTGGGGCGGTGCAATGTCATAACTGCGGCGCCACAGGTGCACTTGCTCATCGCCATAGTGCTGTTTGGCCCAGTCCTTATTCAGGCCCTGCAGATCACCGTAATAGCGTTCATTGAGCTTTTCCGAAACATAAATTTTCAGCTCGCTAGCGTCGCCCTCCCCGGGCTTGAAGTGTTCATACCACTCACTGCTCTGCTCATGCACGCGCACATAGTGGTCGCAAAAGCGATTCTGCTTGAGGACTTCATAGAGGCTGTCTTGTGCCCGCAGCAGGGTGGAGGTGAAGGTGATATCGAAGCGCTTGTCGGCAAGCAGCTTACCCGCCTGCTGCGCCTCGGCCATGCCCCGCTGGCTGAGTGAAACATCCACCCAACCGGTAAAGCGATTCTGTAGATTCCAGATGGACTCACCGTGTCGCAACAGGGTCAGATTACCCATTTTACCCTTGCCTATCATCTTCAACTTCCCTTGGGTGGCCGCACATAGGCTCCAGGGCCCGCATAGCGGGCTGCCGCGCCCAGGTGTTGTTCGATGCGCAGCAGTTGGTTGTACTTCTCCACCCGTTCACCGCGTGCCGGCGCCCCGGTCTTGAGGTGGCCCGTATCCAGAGCCACGGTCATATCGGCGATAAAGCTGTCTACCGTTTCCCCCGAGCGGTGCGAGACAAAGGCACCCCAGCCGTGGTTGCGGGCCAGGCGGGTGGCGGCGATGGTCTCCGTCAGGGTGCCGATCTGGTTGAGCTTGATAAGCACGGCGTTGGCAATGTTGTCTTCGATACCCCGGGCAATAATCTCCGGATTGGTGCAGAACACATCATCGCCCACCAGTTCGATGCGCGCGCCCAGTTCCGCGAAATGAATTTTCCAGCCCGGCCAGTCATCCTGGGCCATGCCATCTTCCAGCAGCACCAGCGGGTAACGGTCGATCAGCTGGGCGTAATAGGCGGTCATCGCGGTGGAATCCAGGCTGCGGTTCTCGCTGCGCAAGTGATACTCGCCGTTTTCATAAAATTCGCTGGAGGCCGGATCACAGGCGATACCCACATCCTGTCCCGGCCGCAGGCCCGCACTGTGGATCGCCTCCACGATTAGCTCAAAAGGCTCTTCGTTGGAAGAGACCTGTGGTGCAAAACCGCCCTCGTCACCGACACCGACGGAGAGCCCCTTCTTTTCCAGCATTGCCTGCAAGGCATGATAGACCTCACTGCCCCACTCCAGCGCCTGACTGAAACTGTCTGCGCCAAAGGGCGCAATCATGTATTCCTGAAAGTCCGCACCCTGCCAGTGGGCGTGAACACCGCCGTTGAGGATATTCATGTGGGGTACCGGCAGGCGCGTCGCCCCCGGCCCCCCCAGATATTGGAATAACGGCAATCCGCTGGCGGCGGCAGCGGCACGCGCCACGGCCAATGAGGCACCGAGAATGGCGTTGGCTCCCAGACGTGCCTTGTCCGGCGTGCCATCCAGTTCGATCATGGTCTGGTCGATTTCAGCCTGCCGGCGCACATCCCTACCCTGAAGTGCCGACGCGATAATCCCGTTGACGTTGGCCACTGCCTGCAGGACGCCCCTGCCGCGATAGTATTCGGCATCACCATCGCGCAGTTCCACCGCCTCCCGACTGCCGGTCGAGGCCCCGGAAGGCACGGCGGCACGGGCGCAGGTGCCGTCTGCGAGTTCGCATTCCACCTCCACGGTGGGGTTGCCGCGGGAATCGAGGATCTGGCGCGCCACAACCGATCCGATGACAAATCGATGATTCATTCTTTTGCACCTTTTCGCAGCATCCAGCTGATGGCCAACAGCGCCCAGCCATCGAACAGCAGGCTAATGCCCACATACAGTCCCACCAGCCACATGGAGGTGGCGGGCCAGCCGATCAGAAACAGCGTCGCCAGCAGGAACGAGATGACACCATTGAAAGTCATCCAGCCCCAGCCCTTGGCCGGATGGATCGACCGGGCCAGGACGAAACTGCCAAAGGCATCCAACAGCAGATAGACCGCCAGCAACAGACCCACTGCCGCCACGCCGGACATCGGATAAACCAGCATCAACAGGCCGACCCCAACCAGAAGCGCCGGTTTAAGCCAGTTCATGATGCTCTTTGCATCGTAGCGATAAGTGTGAATGGCCCAGAGAACACCACCAACGAGCAGCAACCAGGCGGCAAAAATCGCAGTGCCCAGAGACATTACGCCCGGCAAGACAATAGCGATGGTTCCCAGCACAATCAGCAGAATGCCCGTGACAAAGGTATACGGCCCGAATTTACCGAGAATTTTCTTATCGATGATGGGGAGTGTAGTCATTATTATTTACCTGTCTTTTCGGGGTAGGTTCGTTGATGGCTCAATTGTGTTCCACCGACACGACATTGCCGTTCTCCAGGACGATTCTGACGTGCTGCCCCAGCGCAAACTTTTTCCCTTTGGCGATGACAACGACTGAGTCGCCATTATTCAGATCGACCATTAACTCCTGTGCGTTCGCCTTGCCGATTTCATTCCCGGCATAGGCGCCCAGCAATCCGCCGCCCAGTGTTGCCAGCGTGTTGCCACGACCACGACCCATGGTTGAGCCGAGCACCGCACCCGTGATGGCACCGAGAAAGCCACCCGTCCCGGTATCCCGGATGACCACAGGTTTGATGCCGGTAATCCTGCCATCCTCATAGTGCATGAGATAAGCCGTTGAACCGGGACTGATCTCGCTTACCCCACTGGAAGCGCAGGCACCCAGTGTCAACAGCGTTACACTCAAAATAACTGCGAGTAGTCTTCTCACGTTAACCCCCTTATCAAAAGTTAATTGTAGTCCGATGCTGTCAATCGGCCGATGATGGGATCGGCTTCAAGCCCCGATCCCATCCAGACCAAACTCAGCTGTTGTCCCACAAGTATGGATGCTCGTAGTATTTCCACATATGGCCAGGATAGTAGGTTGGATCCCCCTGCCCGGGTATACTCTTGTCGAACCATTGATCCCACGGATAATCGGTACCGTAACTGGTCACCGTCAGCTGGTTGTCCACCGCCCAAATGCCGGCGGTACGAAACGCGACACGACCAGCCTCCCGGCGCTCGGACCAGCTATCGACAGCCCCCTTCAAGGTAGCGACGCCGTTGCTTACGCTGACCTTGATGTCTTTGCGTACGGGCCAGGTGGTCCAGTTCCAGCGGAGACCGTTAGTGACATCACCAGCCAAAACCTGATCACTCTTCAGCCCTGCCGACTGGACAACAGCAATCCGGTTGATGACCTGCCTGACACCAAGAACGCCGGCTGCCACATCCCCGGCATGGTACTTCTCAAACCCGTTATGCACCTCGCCGGTGAGGGTCACCACGCCATTGTTGACCTTGCTCCTGAGCTGGAAGCCGTCCAGCGCATAATCCGTGTCAAAATCGAAAGCGATATCATCCTCGATCAGCCAGTCGGAACGGCTGGCGCCTCTAACCAGAAGATTGTTGACCACCCAGCCTACGCCAACCACATTACTGGCATCCTGTCCGGCGATAAGCATCTGATAGTAACTGCCGACCGTACCGTCGAGCGTAATAGACCCGAGGCTGGCGCGAACAGTGATATCGGCGGTCACGACGTACGGGTCCAGATCCAGTTCGGCCATGACGGCTTGCTTCAGCGCATCATCCGAAGGCCAGGCCTTTTCCTTGCGCGCACCACGATTCTCCCAGCCTTCGATCTTGAGATCACTCACGACACCTTGACATTTGAGATCCAGCGTATCTTCTGCACGGCGCGATCACTTTCGAAGACGCTGCCGACCGAGCCCGTCAGGTTAGCAATGCCGTCATTGACGGCGACCTTGATGGGCAGGCTGCTCAGATACACATCACGTTGCAGTGCAGCGATGGCATCGTTCTTAATCGCCTGATCGCTACGCTCAGCCTGCCAGACAGAGACAAGTTCATTCGTGACCTTTTTCACGCCAGTAACCTCACTGGCCAACAAGCCGGCCTGCTGTACCTCCCCCCAGTCAGAGGTCTCGCCCGCGAGGGTGACCCGGGGTGTAGCTACAGCATGATGTAAATATTTCTTTAACAAAATCTGATAGTTTGCTAGACTTTCTTGAAATCATAGCAAGAAGGTACTCTAAGTGGCTGCAGTGATTAAGAAAAACGACGGTAACACCCTTGTTCTGGAGGT
>JAJRWE010000071.1 GCA_024276955.1 Gammaproteobacteria bacterium | reverse complement strand
GCGCGCCGGCTGCTTGCCGGTGTTGCGCAGGGTGATGGTGTAGGCGAATACATAACGGTCGTCTTCCGGCTGTGACTGCTCTTCGATGTAATTTGTCGCGACTTCGACTTCAATGTGGTTTTCGCTGTCGCGCGCGTCATTAGGCTGATTCATGCCGGTTTCCTGATGTTGCCTGGAAGGGAATATATCTGATTATATTACTACGGAAATGACGTGTCTGTCAGTGATCGGTCGCCTTGACATGACACTAGGGCAGGACAGGGGTGTCTCCGGTCACCGGGGCGGCGGGGCTGTCCTCCGCATCCTCTGCGCCCTTGCCATCGGTGATGCCGATCAGCACGCCGCCGGGCAGGATGGCGAGGGTCTTGGCGCGGTCGGAGACCTCGGCCAGATTGCGCGCCAGGGCGGAATACTGCGGGTCGTTGTGGGCGAAGATAAGGTGTGTCAGCCCGGTCATGATCTGCAGCTGGGCCTCGCCGTTTTCGGCCGCCGGGGGCAGAGGCAGTACGTCGCGGCGGCAGGCGAGCAGGGTGCGCGCCGGCCACTGGCTGGCGGCGAGAAAGGGCTTGTCGTGGTCTTCGGCCTCCAGCGCCAGCACCTGAATCAATTCGTCACTGGGGCTGAGTTGGCCGCTGGCGAGCAGGGTGGCGAAGGCGCGGTCGGCCTGCATGAAGACGGTGGCGCTGATGAACAGCGCCACCATCACCAGACCGCGCTGCCCAATGAAGCCACCATTGCGGCCAAGGTGCCGGTTGAGCTGGATCAGCTGTGGGGTGCCGCGGTACAGCAGCAGGGTCAGGGCAATCATAGCCCAGCTGTCGTCGGCGCACAGCAGGCCGATGAGCAGCGCCGCCAGCAGGATGCTGCCGAACAGGTCGTTGAGCAGGGCGCGGGCGTCTTTCCACAGCACGATGAGCAGCAGCAGGGCCAGAATCAGACCGGGAATCCAACGGGACTCGGCCAAGGGGCTCAGGTTGGCGTTGCCGAGCAGGGCGTGGCTGAGGGACTCGAGGGGATTGACGAACCAGTCGAGGGTGATCCAGCCGGTCTGCATGGCGAGGATGATGGCGGCGGCGATGCTGATGCCGATCCACACCTGTTTTTTCTGCTGCTGGGATTTTGGGTCTTTGTGCCAGCGCCAGGCCAGCGCCAGCGGGTAGGCCAGGCCCATGGGATGCAGGCTGACGGTGATGGCGACGAGAATGGCCTGCAGGAAGAAGAGGCTGCTGATGCGATGTTCGGAGGCGCGGTATTTGCGGTCCAGCAGCCAGCCGAGGCCGAACAGGGCGAGCAGGTAGGGCGCCACACCGATAGTGTCGGCCTGGGCGATGGTGATGGGGGCGATGAGCAGCAGGCCGGTGGCGATGAGGGCGGTCTCGTCGCCGTTGGGGCTGTCGCTACGGCGGGTCCAGGTGTGGAGCAGCATGGCGGCGCCGAAGGTCACCATCAGAGTAAAGACCTTGGCGGCGACCATGCTGCCGGACCAGTACAGACCCAGCGGGATGAACAACAGGGCGCGGAAGTCCGGGCCACCGAAGCTGGTGACCGGGTTGGCGATCATGTCCGACACGGACCAGTTGAGCAGCAGCGCCATGGCGGCGCCTTCGTCGAGGCCGTAGGGCGTGAAGCGTACCAGGCCGAAATAGAGAATGGCGCCTCCCCAGACGACCATCACCAGCAGCGCCCACAGGCGCGGTGAAATCTTTGTAACCATCGATAGTTCTCTTGTGTGGGCAGCTCTTGTCGTGTGGCTGCTTGTATTTACTGCCGGGAAACGGGCGATTCTACAGCATCCGTCGGGGGCGGGAAATGCGGGTATTTTGCCGGGAGTGGTCTACTGGAATTCCATGTGTAGCATCTTGCCGCCGGTCTTTTCGGTCAGGGTGGTGGCAGCAGAGATTGCCTGCTGCTCGGTGGATGACGTAATATACTTTTTGCGTGATTGCTTGTCTGTCTTGGGCAGCGTGTGTTATAAACCCAAAAAATAACAAAATAATAAAATGTGTAATCTGAGGAGATAATATCATGACTGACGGTGAAATCGGCTTGACGTATCTGATTGCAACCATTGTAACGGTTGTTCTCGCGGCCATGATGATGAAGCGTTCGTAAGCCGAAAATTTAAAAAAATCAAATGAGTCAGGTTGTTGCCGTGGGCGCCTGCGCCTCGGCGAAATGCTTTCTGGTCGGTTTCCTGTGCCTGTTCGCACTGTTGTGTGTTGGGTTGTGTGATGGATTCGGAAACGGACGGGAGCAGGGGAAGGCCCATTACTAAGGGCAAACGGATCTCCGCAGTACGGGTTGTCTGTATAAAATCAAATTGCTTGGGAGGGTGCATTCAAATGCAAGGGTTATTTTCAAAAGTCTCGGTGCTGGCCGCAGTGTTCGCGATGTCGTCGGCACACGCTGCAGGTATTGCGGGTGATGTCGCTAGCGGTGAAAGTATCTACCTGAATGGCAAGGGTGATGTGCCGGCGTGCAACAGCTGTCATGGGCAGGGCGGTATGGGGGATGATGCCATGGGGACGCCTCGGCTGGCCGGACAAGGATCTGCCTATATTGCCAAACAGCTGAAGGATTATGCTGACGACAAGCGTATGGATACCGTTATGTACGTCATGAACACCAATGCCAAGGGCATGAGTGATCAGGATATGATGGATGTCGCGGCTTACGTGGAAAGTCTGGAATACGATGCGCTGGCCGCCTCTGATATGAATCAGGTGAAAGAGCTGGGCAACCCGGGTGGGGTGCGTTATCTGGGTAAGGGTATTGCCCAGTATGGTGCGCCTGAGCGCGGAGTTTCAGCGTGTCATTCTTGTCATGCGTATAACGGGCGCGGCATGTATCCCATCTATCCCATGATTGGTGGTCAGAAGTATGTCTATCTGGTGAACCAGTTAAAGCAGTTCCGTGATGGTTCCCGAGCCAATGATCAAATGGGACAGATGCGCGCTGTGGTCAAGAATATGAGCGATGAAGATATCTATAATGTAGCTACATTTCTGACGTCCGCTCCTCGCACTACAATTGGCAATAGCCGTTGGCCCGAAAACAAGCCGCATTAGACCGCCGCTTGTGGTGAGATTGTTGCGTAATTCACAAAGGGGCGGCTTTCCGCCCTTTGTATTCTTTTTTTTGGCGGTGCACGCTGCTTTGTCTGCGCGTGTTTCCGGCCGCTTGTGGCTGGGCTTCATAGCTGTTTCTGTGTATGACCTAGATCCTGCAAGTGCTCGCACTCACTCAGCACTAGCTCTTGATCCGTATAGCGATATGAAACTTTTCGGCAATCACAATAAGGATTACGCTCAAAGTTGTCATTCGCTCTACGAATCAATATCTCGCACTGCGCAAGCACGACCACTTGCAGGATTTAGGTATGATGCTTTTCCCTCGCTGTATCACTGTCAGTGCTTAGGCCCTGCGTACCTCTAGAATTTCGGGTTGCTTCATAGATTTATGTCAAAGAAAAAACAACCATTAAAAAGTGGCGAGAAAATACTCTTTCTTATCTTTACTATCTTTATTGTATTGGCGCTGATTGCCTATGCAGCTCTGGAGACGTACCGACTGAACTCTCCGGAACCTGTTTTCCCCAACAAGACGCACTTTAATTTTTCCGAGCAAGGGAAGCTTGGATCAAGGCTGTTTCGTGAAGCGCGTTGTACTTCGTGTCACAGGGCGTTACGCAATGGTACGAATATGGGATTGTCTCTCGACGGTGTTGGTTCGTATCGCACGCTGGATTGGCTGGAGCAATTTCTTGTCAGTCCGGAGAAGACGTATGGATCGAAAACCCTGGATCATGGAGAGGCGCCCAAGGAGGCGGCCTATGTGGCTCGCCTGCCGGATGATGAGCGTCATGCTATTGCCGTCTTCATCTCTGAGCTGAAGGCGGACCAGGGTTCGGTATCGTCCGCCCTGCCGCCTGAGGGGCGCTCCGAGTTTATTGATGACATGGTGAAGATCTGGGCGCCCGACAGCTGGAAGGACAAGTATCAGGATATTCGAGAAAAAGATGTTGTAGAGGTTGAGAAATAATGGTGAATACGGCGAGTAATGAGCCCTGGGCTCACGATACTGAGTACACGCGCTATATCCTGTGGTTTGTTTATGCGTGCATTATTTACAGTCTTATCGGCTTTTCCTGGGGTGCCTTGATGGGGGGGATCGCGGAATTTCGTTACTTCGTGGATCATCGCTTGCACGGTAATCTGATCGTCCGTGCGCATACCCATATCAATTTGCTGGGCTGGGTGGAGATGGCAATATTCGCTGCGGTTTATTACATCATTCCACGCCTGGTTAAGCGGCCGATTTATAGTATGAAATTGGTCAAGGTGCACTTCTGGCTGCATAATTTCGGGCTTATCGGCATGGTGGCGTTTTTTACTATTGCAGGGGTTGCCGGTGGTCTGGCCAGCGTCAATTCGTCGCCAGATGAGGTCGAATTGGTGGTCAAGCCCTTTCTGGCGACGATGGGGATATTCGGTTCGATCGTGTTGCTGGCAAACTTTATCTGGGCGTTCAATCTGTACCGTACGTGTTCTGGTTGGAATCGAGGGCAGTAACTATGCTGAGACATTTTATTCCCGCCGTGCTGATCCTTGGCCTGTTGGCCGGCTGTGATACGGATTACAGCACGTTAAAGGTCGGAATGAAGGCACCGAGTCTACGCACCAAGACCCTGGCGGACGTTGATGGAGATTTCAGTCGTATTACCACTTACCGGTATCCTGACGCCCGCATGTATCAGATGTCTCTTGATGATGCGATGAAGACGGGCAAGCCGATTGTGCTGGAGTTTGCCACGCCCGGGCACTGCACGGTCTGTGACAAGCAATTGCAGATGATGAAGGCAGTGTTGGACAAGTATCAGGATGAGGTTATCTTCCTGCACATGGACCAGTATCAGAACCCGCAGGCATTCAAGGCTTTCATCGTCATTGGTGATCCCTGGACATTCGTCATTGATGGTCAGCAGACGGTGCGATTCAAGCGTCCGGGGCGCATGCTCTACAGCGAGCTTGATATGGTTGTAAAGAGTTTGTTGGCTGAGTCAAAAGCAGGCTGAATATGTCGAAGTCCGAGAGTTTTCCGTTGGGGCGGGATCGCAAGGGCGTGCTGTGGGATGTGATGATGTATATTCCCACGGTGGGTGGGTTGGCAGGGGTGTCATTCATGTTCTGGTACGACGGGAATAAGGGCCTTGCTTACCTGTTGTTCTTCCTTGCGTGCTTTTTCTTTTATCAGGGGCTGCACCGTATTCTGCAGCGTGTGGTGTTGCTGCCGTCATCGCCAGTTGAGCTGGATGTGTCTAAACAGCGGGTGTTGCTGAAGTCACGCAACGGTGAGAGTGTCGAGCTGGTCAAGGATCTGCGCTATTTTTCAGATTATGCGGGTAAGTCCTTTGCCCTGTCCGGGATGGATATGATGGGTAGCAAGCGGCAGTATGTGTTCCATCGGGGGCAATTTGTCGATGAGGTTGCTTATAAGAAAGCGGCCGCTGCGCTGAAACCTTTTGCCTGAGCATTCATGGTCAGCGCAATCTTCGCTGTTTCATGATGTCCCAGGCCATGAAGAGAATGATTACCACACCGATTGTGCATGCGGCGGCAATGATCCATTTTTCAGTCTCCTGGCTGACCAGGTCACCAATCAACATGTGGATGGAATAGCCCAATATAAAGATTGAACTGGCTGCAACGGTGAGAAGTATGGCGATTTCTTTCATAAGAAAATTAAGAGAGGAGGTTGCTTGTTGTCGGTTTTTTTTCAGAGTAGCAGATATTTTCCTATTGCACAGCTTGGCGAGGTGGGTATCCGTGGGTTGGGTGCGGGTTGTGTTGCCCTGATACTCCATCAACACTAACTTGATGGCCGCCAGTTTCCGTGCTTGACCCGTGCCCGGAGTTGTGACACGATTTCGGTAGAGACCTCTGCGAGTCATTTTCTCGCCGGGGACAGTGGGGGAGGGGTTCCCTTCTGAAGTAGTTTCCAGTTGAGAATAGCAACACCTATGGTGTTGTCACGGTGCCGTATATAAGAGCGCTGCGTATTCTCCAACACGTTTATCGAAAATAATAAAGAATTCTCTCTTTGTAGGAGGTTTTGGGATGAAAAGTCCAATAATGCTGTCTCTAATTGCCGGTATGTTGACGGGCATGGGGAACGGGAGTGTGTTTGGCGCTACCCTGATGTGTTTTCTTGGTCGCGGAAAATTTGACGACTGGGGCGGTTGGGGTTCACAGGCCTATGACCCGACTACATTTACCGGCTTTATTGACTGGTCAATGATTATCTTTGGCGTGGCCTTCTTTGTCATTGTACACGTAGCCGTCAATCGTCATTTGCAGCTCGAAGAAGCCAAGACCTGATTGCTAGTCATTGAATAGCTTAAACATAATAAGATCGTTTGGAGGGTTTGGATTATGGCGACTATTGCAGGTATCTGCGGGATCTTGCTGGCAGCTGCGAGTATGTGGTTCGGGTATTACCTGTTGATGCCGGGCGACCACGACTGATAAAAATTATAAATTACCTGGGAGGGTAGCGATGTTTAAGTACCTGTTTGCGAAAAACGAGGACATCCCGGCTGGTTCTGCCGCAGTATTCTTTGGTTTTTCGTCGATTGTCTGGTTTGTGGTGGGTACCGCCATGGGTTCCTTCAATGCGGCGAAGCTGGCGTTCCCTGACTTTGTCACGGGTAGCGAGATTCTTTCTTTCGGGCATATGCGCCAGGTGCACGTGCTGGCCGTCATTCTCGGCTGGATCTCCATGGCCTTTGCCATGGCGATGATGTACATCACGCCAGCCCTGGGCAATACCAAGTTGTGGTCTGAAAAGCTGGGTGTCTGGAACTGCTTCCTGTGGAATGTTGGCCTGTCCCTGGGTCTGTTCCTTTTGTGGCTGGGCGTGACTTCCGGCCGTGAATATTCCGATCTGCCGTGGCCCATCGATATCGTGGTTATTATTGGTCTTTTGGTGCCCTTGGGCATCAACGTATGGATGACCATCAAGACCCGCCGCGTGCAGGGTATCTATACCACCAACTGGTTCTTCGCTGCAGCCACCTTCATGGTCATCATCGTCTTCACTGTAGGTAATGCGCCGGAGTTTTTCCAGCTGACGGGGCTGACCGAGGCCTACCTAACCTGGTGGTTTGCGCATAATGTGTTGGGGTTGTGGATTACCCCTGTTGCTGCGGCTATCGCCTACTATGTCGTACCAAAGGTGACGGGTAACCCACTGTATTCGCATCGCATTGGTCACTTGCACTTCTGGTCTGTGGTGGTGTTCTACTCCACGCCGGCGGCTCACCACCTGATGTCCGCGCCCCTTCCCGAGTGGCTGAAGTCCTTTGCCTCTGTGGAAGGCGTGCTGATCCTCGTGCCAGCCATTGCCTTCGTCTCCAATCTGTTGCTCACCATGACCGGCAAATGGCGCATGTTTGTGGAGAACATAGAGATCAAGTTCACCATTACGGGCGTGATGATGGCCATCCCGCTGAACATGCAGGGCGGTTTCCAGCAGACGCGAGCCATTAACTGGTATGTCCACGGTACGGGCTGGATGGTGGCGCATGCCCACCTTGCATTGCTGGGTTTCTCGACCTTCCTGGAAGCGGCCGCTGTTTACTATGGTCTGCAGACGCTGCTGCGCCGTAAGCTGTATTCCCTGGGTCTCGCCAACTTCCATTTCTGGATGTTGCTGATCGGTTTTACCACCTACTGGGTTTCCATGACCATCGCCGGTCTGATTCAGGGCGCGGGCAAGATCTATGCAGTGCCATACATTGATGTTGTTATCGCCGAGCACCCCTACATGATTGCCCGCTGGGTGGGTGGCACCATGGTATTCCTCGGTAACTGCGTGTGGTTGTACAACATGTGGATGACCGCTCGTGCCGGTACTGTGATTCCCGCCGGTCGTCTGCCGCATGAGTTGGCCTACGAACGTTAAAATAAAACCAATAAGTTAGGGGAGGAATTAACCGTGGCATTTAGAGAGTATAAAGTTGGTGCACGAATGTTCGGTCTTGCGTTTGGCTCGTCGATGTTCATCACGCTGTATATGCCTGCTGTTGATATAGCCAGCGTGTCTGCGACGACGTCGGCAATGGAGCGTCAGCTCGCCTTTGGTCGTGTCGGTGGCTTCAGCTATGCAGATCCCTTCTTGCGCGGTCACGGTAAACCGGTGACCGTGGATATCGTGCAGGACCCCAAGACTGGGGCCGCCATCGAGCCGACACGGGCCTATGTCTACACGCCTGAGATCCCGTTTCCAAACGGTGTACGTCACCCGCGTATCCTGGGTGAACTGCCTTCGGAGCTGAGTGTGTCCAAGGGGCGCATGACCGATGCGGACGAAGTTCAGGGTGCGGTGTTCGTCGTTCGTGAAACGACACGCGAGGGGATCAGCGTACCCTACATCGAGAACGTGACGGCGACGCGTGGCTGGACACCGGAGGCGACGCTGGCCAGGGCCGACGACAAAAACCGGGCATTTATCGGCAAGGGCAAGATCATGTTTGTTCGTGAGGGTTGCTGGTGGTGTCATACCCTGCTGCCAGAGCAGACCCAGGACTGGCAGTATTTTGGTGCTCCGCCGATGCTGGGTGACTTTAATGGTGAGTCTCCGACGGCATTCGGTTCCGACCGAAAGGGGCCGGATCTGACCCATGTGGGTTCGCGCAACTCTTCACGGGAATGGATGATGCTGCACTTCTTCAACCCGCGCCTGGTTCAACCGCATTCCATCATGCCTCGCTATGACTACATGTGGGGTGATGTGGATGCCGATGGCAGGCCGATTGATTACGATGCATGGCGTGCCGCCTATGACGAGTATGAGGCGGGTAACACAATCTATCCGCCAGAAGTTCCTGTGCCGGCTGTAGATAGTGAAGCTCGTGCCTTGATCGACTTCGTTATCAATCTGAAATAAGGGGGATTTGATATGGCTTGGAAGTTTGATAACCCACTGGGTACGCTGACGACGGATGACCAGAACGTCTCAGCCAAGAAGCTGTGGAATGAGGAGACGTTGGGCGGTATCACGGAAGACAATAAGCGTTTACCACAGCCAGTCGTCGCCTTGATGGTACTGACGATCATTACAGCCTTCATGATTACCTTTCCCCTCTGGGGCAAGCGGCCGACGGCCGCAATTTATGCGCCGTATATCGAGATGATGTCATCGGCCGAGGTGCAGGGTAAGTCTGATGATGAAGCAATGACCTATATTGTCAGCCAGGTAAAGGCCAGTGGCTTTGAATGGCAGTCAGAGCTTGAGCGTCACCCGCTTGAAATGGATGACTTGCGACTGATTCGTGATCAGTTGATCAAGCTCAAGCAGCAGGGTGTTGATCTACGTGAATACAACGTGCTGGGCAATCAGCTGGTGATGGCTAATTTCGAAGGCAACCGGCGCGCTGATGGCAGCGTCGAACGGTTCCAGCCCTGGTGGGATAAGGGTTATACGATCGCTGGATTCTTCATCATATTTTTCACCATCGGTGTTGTGATTGCCATCAAGCGCCTGCCTGAAAACGAGTGGCAACCAACACATGGTGGCCACTAAACAAACCGGGATACTGAGGAATATATTATGATTGATCTTGATAATGGACCGTTGGTTTTACTCTGTCTGGTTGTGTTTGTTTTTATTATGCCCTTCATCTACAGCTATTTTATTGACAAGTATGATAAGGATAAGCCCAAACTGAATACCTACGGCTAAGTCTGCCCTGGTAGATAGAAAAAGCCACACCAGTTCTACTGGTGTGGCTTTTTTATTCATGTGTGCTGTCTGTCAGGTGTTCTGAAGGCAGGGTTCGCCGGGGGCTCTGCTTGCTCTGGTATCATCGGTTGGCATTGGTTTAACATATGACTGATTCTTCGTTTTTTGTTCAAGTCCTGAATGGTGTCGGCCGTTTTTTTCTGGATGCCACCTACTTGCCGCGTCTGCCTTTGACTGGCTCTGGACCGTTTGGGCTGGACACCAGTATTGAGGGAATGAACTCGCAACAGTTCAGTGTGGGGATTTTCTATTTTCTGGTTGTTGCAATTTTCATTTTTACCGCCTTTATTTTTCTCTTTATGTTCAAGGGCAATAAGGCGGGCTTGAAAACCGGGGAGAAGTGGCTTTTTGCCTGGTTGCTATTTGGTGTTGTCGTGGCTCTGGGGTTTGGTGCGACTCAGTTGCTGCATGGTTATCTGTTTTAGGAGATTATTATTATGGCTGACTTTTTTAATTCTCTGGAAGATGGTTGGAGTATCTACCTTTGGCTGGTTGCCGGGGCAATGATTGTCATGGCGGCTGTTTATTGGGTTCGCTGGGCGGCAAAGAATGACCAGTTCGATGAAGATATCAAGTATGTGGTGTTTGATGAAAACGACCGGGAAAAAATGACGCCCGAAGAGTTTAAAAAGGCGATGGAGGTCAATAAAGAGCAGGAAGCGCTGCGCGAAGAATATCTGGAAAGAGAACATCTGGAAAGAAATGCTGCACGTAAATCCTGAGCCGTATAATGAAAAAAGGTGAGAAAGGTATTCTGATCGGGATCGCGGTGTTTTCAATCACCATGATGCTCGCTCAGGGGATCATGATTTCACAGGAGACTGAAAAGGATCCCGGCATTCCCTTCTACAGCACGGCGCCAAAGGAGGTTCAGTTGCAGGCATCAGTGCTCTACAAAAAGTATGATTGTCGTGATTGCCACTCACTATGGGGCCTGAGAAATATCATGCAGGCGGTTCCGGCGCCCTCGCTGGATGGTATGGGCTCCTTACGCAGTGAAGAGTGGCTGTATACCTATTTTTCTGCAGAAGATCCGCAGGCGATCCTGCCTTCTCGCCTGAAGCCACGCTTTAGAATGCCGTCTTTTTCGCATTTGCCTGAGTCGGAGCGCAGATTGTTGGCAAGATATGTTGCCAGCCTCAAGGTTGAGGACTGGTATCTGAAAGAGACCCAGAAAGCCGCGTATGAAAAACTGACGGGTGAGGAATATAAGCCGTGAAACGCAGTATTCAGCCGTTGCCGTTTCTGCTCGCCATTATTGTGGGCTGTCTGGTTAATTATCTGGGCGACTGGTTGCTGGGGATTCGTATCGAATTGTTCTGGGGGCTGGAAACCTTCAACTTCCGCTGGTTCCTTGCTATTTTTGTTTTGCCCATTCTGGTTGGCTTTTCAGTTTCCTATATTTACGGCTTGGGCGGAAAGTGGATTGCCTTTTTTCCGCCGCTGATTGTGCAATTTTTTTCTTATTATCAGACGGAAAACATTATCGGTGTTCCTGCCGGTGCGGATCTCATGCCCATGGGCTGGTGGGGTTTCTTCGTCATTCTGGCAATGGAGGTGTCGATGATCGGCGGCATACTCGGGGAGATTGCTATCAAGCGTATTTATGGTCGATCAGCTCCATTGACCGATGACATGAGTTCAAAAAGTAACCAGCCATCGGCGGTTGTATTGTCAGATAAGTCCGAAGGCGCTAGCGGTAAAGAGGTTTAGTTTGTCCCATCAGAGGTACCAGTCCCGCATTTCGCCGGAACAAAAGAAACTCAAGCAGCGCGTTCTCGCGGCAACGGTCATTACCTGTATCGCCCTGGCCATGGTTGCCGGCACCTTGCATGTTGTCCAGTTGGGTGCCAACCGCATGGCCGACATGCGTGACCGCGCCACCTATGATCTGTCCGAGATGAAAGATCGTTTACGTGCGGCGGGTGAAGATATCACCCGGCATCGTGAACACAAGAAACAGCAACAGGCCGAGACGACCTATGCCTGGAATGAACTGGAGGCATTATTGACGCCGGAGCAGTGGGCAATGATGGACGAAATGGTGCATATTCCCGCCGGCCCGTTCAGTATGGGTACGGACTCGGAGCGAGCCAATTCGCAGGACAGGCCACAGCATGAAGTCATGGTTGAGGATTACTGGATTGATAAATATCCAGTGACTAATGCCGAGTATGCACGATTTATCGTTTCGACCAAACGTCGCCCCCCGCTGGACTGGGATGACGGCGTGATCCCGACAGGCAGATATCTATATCCGGTTACCATGGTTTCCTGGTACGACGCCCAGGCCTATTGCCGTTGGGAAACCAAGCGTCTTCCCCTGGAGGAAGAATGGGAAAAGGCCGCGCGCGGCACGGATGGGAGGCGTTGGCCGTGGGGAAATAAGATCGATCCGAAGCTGCTCAATACTTATTACTCTGTGGGTTCAACCACCGATGTGACAAACTATGCTGCGGGTGCGAGTCCGTACGGCGTGTTTGACATGGCCGGCAACGCCAGTGAGTGGACGGCATCCGACTTTGAGCCCTACGAGGGTTCGGATGCCCCGCGCGAGCTTTTCAAACCGAGGATAATGCAGGAGTCATCCAATCCTGTTGACCGTGGCATGAGTCTGGCTGAACAGGTCGAGGTGGTAGGCGTCTACAAGGTGCGCCGGGGTGGTTCGTGGAAGAGTGACCCTTTCTCGACCTCCACCTACCACCGTAATTATTCCATGCCCCACTATGCATCGAATTTCTTTGGTTTCCGATGCGCAAAATCCAACGCAGATTAATGGTGACTGTTGTGAAACTTTCAATCAATAAATTGCTTGCTCGATGCCTGATTCTGGCGCTGGGTGTATTCGGTTTCTCCCTGTCGACGACGGCCCTTGCGGTCGACAGTTATCGTTATGCTCATGTGACCATCGAAACGCCCTGGATGATCTTCCTGTTTTTGCTGGTGATCGTCCTGATGCCGTTTATCGTCATGGCGATTCTTTACTGGCGATATGCCTTCCAGAAGGAAAAGCCGGAGGCGCCTGATGTTGAGTAGATGTCTGCAGTTGGTGATGCTTGCCCTGCTGGTGTTTTCTGCATCGTGGACATTGGCCGAGGATGCCCCGGCGGAATCGGCGGGCATCGAGGTCATGAGCGCTTTTACCTCGGCGGAGGTGGAAGAGGGAGAGGCCGTCGTCATTTCAGACAAGACCAAGTACTTGGTCATGTTTCTGATGGGCGTTCCCCTGCTGCTGTTGTTGCTGGCGACCGTCGTCCTCGGTGTGGCCATGGGGGTTTACGGCAAGCCGGTGTTTGTCGCGCACATGGTCTGTGCCGGGCTGAGCATGACGCTGGCTACTGCGCATGCCGTGGTGGGCCTGGTCTGGTTTTACCCCTTCTGACGCCGGTGATGTGATGCATGTCCGCCGCCCGGGGTTCTCCCAGCATCGCATACATCCCGTCACGATGAATTCCTTGACGACTGAACGCCATCTCCACGGCGCGGTATTTCTCTTTCTCTATCTCCTGTCCGGGGTTATCAGCCTCGCCTATGAGGTGCTGTGGATCCGCATGCTTTCACTGCAGTTTGGTGTGAGCATCTTCGGTGTGGTGGTGACGGTGACCGCCTTCATGGCGGGCCTGGGCCTGGGCAGTCTGGCAGGCAGCCTGTGGGGGCGCCGTCTCAGCCACCCTTTACGCTGGTTTGCGCTGCTGGAAGGTGGCATCGCCCTGTTTGCCCTGCTGACCCCGCAGTTGTTGCGTTCACTGGATGGCAGTCTTACGGCCATGGCGGCCGGCAGCGGTTTGTCCACCTGGCTGGGTCTGCAGATGCTGGTGGTCATCCTGGTACTGATGCTGCCTGCCTTCGCCATGGGCGCGGGCTTTCCCATGATCCTGTCGGCCATGCGCGGTTCCGGGGTGTCGTTGGCGAGCATTTATGGCGTCAATGCCCTCGGCGGGGCGGTGGGCGCCTTGCTGCCGCTCTGGCTGCTGCCCACCCTGGGCTGGCTGGCCGGGGTGCAGAGCGTCGCGGTGGTGGGGCTGCTGGTGGCCGTCCTGGCCTGGCTGGCGTCGCTGCGATTGCCGCACGCCGCTCCCATGGCAGCGCAGGAGCGCCCCCCCTGGCGCTGGCTGCTGATCTATGGCGGCATCGGCGTCGCGGCCCTGATGCTGCAGATCGGCTGGACCCGTCTGTTCGGTATGGTGCTGCTGCGCACGGAATATGTACTGGCCGTGATCCTCGCTATTTTCCTCATTGGCATCGGCCTCGGCAGCCTGCTGGCCAGACACATGCGGCAGGCGTGGTGGTTCAGCGTGCTGCCCGTGATCGCCTGCGGCTTTGCGTTGCTCAGCCTGTGGCTGCTGGCGCCCCTGTCGGCGTGGGCCGAGCAGACCCGTTTCGATTCGTTGTTTTCCGCCCTGTTGCAACAGGGCAGCGCCATCGTCAGCCTGACCCTGCCGGTGACGCTGGTGCTGGGGGCCTGGCTGCCCCTGCTGACGCGGCGCCTGGGGGGCGGTCACCACTATGGCGCCTGGCTGTACGGCGCCAATTCGCTCGGCGCGGCGCTGGGCACCCTGCTGGCGGGCTTTCTGTTTATTCCGGCCATCGGCACCAGCGCGACCATCGTCAGTGGCGCCCTGCTGTTGCTGGTGCTGGGGCTGAAGTGTGCGCCCTCGCGCCGCTGGTGGCTGACTGTGCCGCTGATGGTGCTGCTGGCCTGGCCGGTGCTGCAGTTGCCGCCGGTGTCGGCGCTGATGCCGGCAGCCTATGCCCAGGCGCACAGCATCTATACCCACGAAGACGCCATTTCTATCACCCATGTGATCGAGCGGGAGGACGGCCAGCGTCAATTGCTGGCGGATTTGCGGCGCATGGATGCCTCTTCCGATCCGACCTCGGTGGCGGCACAGATGAACCAGGCGCGTCTGCCGCTGCTGCTGCATCCGGCCCCGCGCAGCGTGCTGTTTCTCGGTCTGGGCACGGGGATTTCCGCCGCCGGTTCGCTGCCGTTTCCCGACCTGCAGCGCAGTGCCGTGGAGCTGTCGCAGGGGGCCATCGTCGCGGCGCGGGACTATTTCACTCCGGTCAATGGTGCGGTCAGTCGGCGGCTCACCCTGGTGCGTGACGATGCGCGTCATTTCCTGCTCAGCAATACGGCACATTTCGATGTCATTATCGGCGACCTGTTCCACCCCGATCTGGTGGGACGCAGTGCATTGCTGTCGCGGCAGCAATTCCTGCGCGCCCGCGCGCGCCTGAGCGAGGGCGGAATCTTCGTGCAATGGCTGGCACTGAACCAGTTCGATACCCGCAATCTCGACGTG
>JAJRWE010000070.1 GCA_024276955.1 Gammaproteobacteria bacterium | reverse complement strand
CTGGCCCGCAACAGCCTGGAGATCAAGCGCAAGGTGATCCAGCGCTACATGGACGGCGGCCTGTTTCCCTACACCAAGCGCTACCTGGGCACCCTGCGCAATCATTTCTCCACCATCGGCGTCAACGGCCTCAACGAGATGATCCGCAACTTCACCGGCGACGCCCACGACATCAGCGATGACCGGGGACGGGCGTTCGCCCTGCGCCTGCTGACCCACGTCCGTGAGCGCCTGCTGGGCTATCAGGACGAGACCGGCCACATGTACAACCTGGAGGCGACCCCCGCCGAGGGGACCACCTACCGCTTCGCCAAGGAGGACCAGAAGCGCTTTGCCGACATCCTCCAGGCCGGCAGCCCGGAGGCGCCCTATTACACCAATTCGTCGCAGCTGCCGGTGGGCCTCACCGACGATCCCTTCGAGGCCCTGATGCTGCAGGACGAGTTGCAGTCGCAATACACCGGCGGCACCGTGCTGCATCTCTACATGAGCGAGCGCATCTCCGATTCAAGGGCCTGCAGCACCCTGGTGCGGCGGGTGCTGGAGCGCTTCCGCCTGCCCTACATCACCATCACGCCGACCTTCTCCATCTGCCCGCAGCATGGCTACCTGGCCGGCGAGCATGAATTCTGTCCTCACTGCGACGAGGAGCGGCTGGCCGAAAAATGCCGCCGTGCGACTGTCGCCTGATTAGCCAACCCTTAACATAAAGAGGAGCACGACCATGCCAAACAGTGACAACACTGCCATTACCCTGTGTGACGAAGAGCGCCAGCGTTGCGAGGTCTGGACCCGGGTCATGGGCTATCATCGCCCGGTGACCTCGTTCAACCCCGGCAAGCGCAGCGAACACACCGAACGCCGTCACTTTGTCGAACGTCCGGCGGTCAAAACGGGGCAGGCAGGCGCATGCGACTCCGCATCGGCGGCCTGACGCCCCTCACCACCATCGACTTCCCCGGCCATCTGGCGGCGGTGGTGTTCTGTCAGGGCTGCGCCTGGCGTTGCGCCTATTGCCACAACCCGCACCTGCTGGCGGTTGGCGATGACGGGGAGGGTTGGCCGCGGCTGCGGGACTTCCTGTCATCCCGGCGTGGCCTGCTCGACGGGGTGGTCTTCAGCGGTGGCGAACCGCTGTTTCAATCGGGACTTGCCGACGCCATGGAAGGCGTCAAATCCATGGGTTTCAAGGTGGCCCTGCACACCGCCGGCACCCACCCCGGCCGCCTGCGGCGACTGCTGCCGCTGCTGGACTGGGTGGGCCTCGACATCAAGACATCGTTTGAACACTATCCGCAACTCACCGGCGTCGCCGGGAGTGGCGGCAAGGCGCGGCAGAGCCTGGCGCTGCTGCTGGAGAGCGGCGTCGATCATGAGGTGCGTACCACCGCAAATACCAACCTGTTCGACCGCAACAGCCTGTTGGCGCTGGCGGAAGAACTGGCCACACTGGGCGTGAGCCGCTATGTATTGCAGCAGTGCCGCCCGGTGGAGGACCGTTATCCACTGGCTCAAGGTGAAGCGGCCATTTTCTTCCGTGATCGCCTGTTACTGGAGCAACTCGGGGCGATGTTCCCCAGTTTCGTGGCTCGTCAGGCCTGAGTGGCGCCATCCGCTGCTTAGCAGAAATTTCTGGTGTTTTGTGTAGGATGTGGTGAGCGGTAGCGAACCGCATCAGTCGCGTTATAGGGGTCGCCGTTCTCGAACGATGCGGTTCGCTACCGCTCACCGGCATCCTACATGGGCTGAAGAGCCGTCAGGCCGAAGATTGTCCGCTAATAAACGCCAATGAACGCAAATAAAAATCAAAAACCATTGGCGTTTATTGGCGTTCATTGGCGGACAGATTCCTCGCGTAGGGGATGGCGCGATCCGCTTTCTGCCTGAGCTGAATTCTCGGCTTCTTTCTCCTGTCTGCCCCAGAAGTTGGTGGCCACGGCCCATGGCGCCAAGGTGGTATCATAGGCAAATGAGTCAGGAATTCAGTCAGGACAGGGCGCGGGCGCCGGAGACGGGTGCGGCGACCCCCAAGGTGCGCTTCGTCGAAATCAGCCCGGAGCGGGCCGGTCAGCGTATCGACAATTTTCTCGTCACCACCCTCAAGGGGGTGCCGAAGAGCCGTGTCTACCGCATGCTGCGCAAGGGAGAGGTACGCGTCAACAAGGGCCGCGTGAAGGCCACCTATCGGCTGGAGGCGGGGGATTCGGTGCGCATCCCGCCGGTGCGCGTGGCAGAAGAGGGCGACAAGCTGCCGCCCGGTGAGCGGGTACTGCAGCGTATCGAGTCCGCCATCCTGCGGGAGGAAAAGGGTTTTCTGGTGTTGAACAAGCCCACGGGGATTGCCGTGCACGGCGGTAGCGGGCTCAGCTACGGGGTGATCGAGGCCCTGCGTGCCTCGCGCCCGCAGGCGCCGTATCTGGAGCTGGTGCACCGCCTCGATCGTGATACCTCCGGGTGTCTGCTGATCGCCAAGCGCCGCAGTGTGCTGCGCGAGCTGCACCGGCTGCTGCGCGAAGACGGCATGGACAAGCGTTATCTGGCCCTGCTCAAGGGGCCATGGCGGGGCGGTGAACGCCGGGTGACGGCGGCCCTGCGCAAGAATACCCTGCGTTCCGGCGAGCGGGTGGTGGTGGTCGATCCGGTGGAGGGCAAGCAGGCCCTGAGCCTGTTCCGGCCCGTGACCCGCTATCGCGACGCGACCCTGGTCGAGGTGACGCTGAAGACCGGCCGCACCCACCAGATTCGCGTGCATGCGGCGAGCATCG
>JAJRWE010000069.1 GCA_024276955.1 Gammaproteobacteria bacterium | reverse complement strand
TGTTCAGGAGTTGGATAACCGGCAAAATGTCGGCTGCTCATTACCTAACGCCCTTGGGCGGAAATACCCGAACGCCCACCGCTCACCGGGCTGGGCTTTTATTTTTCCATCGCAGGGGCTCTGCAATCACCCAATTACAAAGGTGCTTTGTCGCCACCATCTACACTCGTCTGTCATTCGCAAGGCGCTGCGTAAGGCCGTTTCTCTTTCCGGCATTACCATCAAGCACGTTATCAGCATCTGTATTTTTTGGTCAGGCACTATTCCCATGGATCCACGGGCTGCTTGAACAATGGTGGCTTTTACTAGGCGGTCGGAGCTACGTGCCGTCTGTATCTTCCTGCACAGCGGCTTGGGTGGCGGGGTGTCTCTGCAGGCTGGCCTTGATGTCGAGGATGTCCACCAGGCCCAGGTTTTCCAACTTGCCATCCTTATAGATACCCTGCAGCTTCATCACCAGGCGGCCACCTGACTTGCGGTACATGCTGCCGTCCAGCTCAAAACACTTGGACTGATGCTCGCTGCCAAGATCGAAGCACAGGGTGAGGCGCCGAAATTCGCTGAGCCCGTCCAACTCCTCAGCGGTTTCCTCGAGATTGAGCTGTACGGACTGTTCGGCGAAGTCCCACAGGGTGCAGGCATAGGTGCCACCGTCGCGCAGGCTAAGGGTGGCAGGCAAGCGGGTGTTGACGCGATAGTGTTGACGCTGATCGGTGAGCACCAGGGTGCTCGGCATGACATCCAGCAACACCACCTGATGACCGGCATAAATGCCGCCACTCACCGGCATGATCTTGCGCACCCGGGTATCGAGGTGGCAGAGGATACCATCGTCGGAATTGGCCGTGAGGGTAATGGTGTTGTGGCGGCGGAACGGACCACGCGGGCCAAGCTCGGCGCGGCGCACGTAGTCGCGCTTGTTGTCGTCGTCTGGATTGAAGGGGATGAGCAGGCTGAAGCTTTCCAGCTCGGTGATCAGGGTGTGTTCCTCACCCGTGAACAGGCGCAGCACACCCGGCGTACTGCGAATTTCCATCGGTGAATAGACGAAGTAGCCGTTGATGCCGTAGCCGAGGATGAGGGTATCCAGGGCACCGTCTTTCTGGAATTCCGGGTAGTAGCGAACCTTTTCACCGATGGGGTAGTGTTGGATCAGTTCGTTGACCCGCGGCAGCTCCAGCGGCTCGTCCACCACCGAGCCCGAGGCCTGCTGGCCACCCGCGGGCACGCCCTTGCCGGTGCTGAATACCTTTTTGAAGAACTTGACCATGGGCCTGTCAGGGCCTCCCTTGGCTGACCATTATCCGCATCCGCGAGCATGCAGCTGTCGGCTCGCTACAAAACAGACTGCCGTAGGAGCGATCCCTCAGGCCGCAATGGATTGCCGGACATTGTCATCGCGGCCTGAGGGACCGCTCCTACGGGTTGTTGGGCAAGATGGCTGCAAGAAATGTGCCTTAAACTTGGTGGGCACTGCCCACCATTTTCGGTGAACGGGGCGACGCCTTGGTGGGCGGTGCCCACCCGACCAAAACGGGCTAGCCCACGGCCACTCTTGCGTTGCGGAACAGGCGCAGCCAGGGGCCGTCTTCGCCCCATTCTTGCGGTGCCCAGGAATATTGCACGCGGCGGAATACGCGCTCGGGGTGCGGCATCATGATGGTGAAGCGGCCGTCGCTGTTGCACAGGCCGGTGATGCCGTCGGGTGAGCCGTTGGGGTTGGCGGGGTAGTTTTCGGTGGTCTGGCCGTGGTTGTCGACATAGCGCAGCGCCAGCAACCCGGCGTCGCGCGCCGGTTGTTCGCCGCCGCTGCGGACGAAACTGGCGCGGCCCTCGCCGTGGGCGACGGCAATGGGCAGCCGTGAACCGGCCATGCCCTGCAGGAACAGCGACGGCGATTCCAGCACTTCCACCAGCGACAACCTCGCCTCGAACTGCTCGGACAGGTTGCGCTCGAAGTGTGGCCACGACTCGGCGCCGGGGATCAGCTGGTGCAGGTTGGACATCATCTGACAGCCGTTGCAGACGCCGAGACCAAAGCTGTCACCACGCTGGAAGAAGGCGGCGAACTCATCGCGCGCGCGCGGGTTGAAGAGGATGGATTTGGCCCAACCCTCGCCGGCGCCCAGCACATCGCCGTAGGAGAAACCGCCACAGGCCGCCAGGCCCTGGAAGTCGGCCAGCGAAACACGTCCACTGATGATGTCGCTCATGTGCACGTCCACCGCCGCGAAGCCGGCGCGGTCAAAGGCAGCCGCCATCTCCAGCTGGCCGTTGACGCCCTGCTCGCGCAGGATGGCCATGCGCGGTCGCGCGCCACTGTTGACGAAGGGCGCGGCCACGTCGTCCTGCGGGTCGAAGCTCAGGCTGGCATTGAGACCGGGATCGGCTTTGTCGAGGCGCGCGGCCTGTTCCTGCCCGGCGCAGTCGGGATTGTCGCGCAGGCGCTGCATATGGAAAGTGGTTTCGGACCAGGCCTCGCGGAAGGTGGCGTGGTCGGCGGCCAGCACTTCGCGGCCATCGAAGTGGAAACGGATGCGGTCATCGTCGCTGGGGGTGCCGATAACGTGGCTATGACGCCCCAACCCGGCCTCGCGCAGCCAGCCCAGCACCTCGTCCACATCGCGGTGACGCACCTGGATCACTGCGCCCAGCTCTTCGCTGAAGAGGCTGGCGACGGGGTCGTCGCCAAGATCGTCGAGCAGCACGCTGAGGCCGCAGCTGCCGGCGAAGGCCATTTCACACAGGGTGGCGAACAGGCCGCCGTCGGAACGGTCATGGTAGGCCTGGATCAGCCCGTGTGCATTGAGCTGCTGGATCACGGCGAAGAAGGCCTTCAGCGCCTGCGGATCGTCGAGATCCGCCGGGTGGTGGCCAACCTGCTTGTAGACCTGCGCCAGCGCCGAGCCGGCAAGACGGTTGGCGCCCTTGCCGAGATCAATGAGGATGAGATCATCGCCGAGGTCGTTGCGCAGCTGCGGAGTCAGGGTATCGCGCACATCCGTGACCGGGGCGAAGGCGGTGATCACCAGAGACAAGGGTGCAGTGACTGACTTTTCTTCGCCACCGTCCTCACCCTCTTCCCGCCAAACGGTCTTCATGGACATGGAATCCTTGCCCACCGGGATGCCGATGCCCAGCGCCGGGCACAACTCCATGCCCACGGCACGCACGGCGTCGAACAGGCCGGCATCTTCACCGGGGTGCCCGGCGGGGGCCATCCAGTTGGCGGACAGCTTGAGATTGCTGAGCTTGTCGATGCGCGCGGCGGCGATGTTGGTGATGGCCTCGGCCACCGCCATGCGCGCCGAGGCGGTGTGGTGCACCAGGGCGATGGGGGTGCGTTCGCCCATGGCCATGGCCTCGCCGGTATAGCCGTGGTAGTCGGTATTGGTCACCGCCACGTCGGCCACCGGCACCTGCCAGGGGCCGACCATCTGGTCACGCGCCACCAGGCCGGTGACACTGCGATCGCCGATGGTGATGAGAAAGCCCTTGTCGGCCACCGTGGGCAGATGCAGTACGCGCAGGGCGGCGTCCATCAGGTCGATGCCGGCGGTGTCGAAATCAGGTTTGTGGAAGCTCTTGTGATGCACCTCGCGCAGCATCTTCGGTGGCTTGCCGAGCAGCACCTCCATGGGCATGTCGATGGGGGCGCCATTGGGCGAACCATCAAACAGGCCGTCGCCGAGGATCAATTGTTCCTCTTCGGTGGCCTCGCCGATCACCGCGAAGGGGCAGCGCTCACGCTCGCAGATGGCCTCGAACTCGGCCAGACGCTCGGGGGCTACGGCCAACACGTAGCGCTCCTGCGACTCATTGCACCAGATCTCCATGGGCGACATGCCGGGGTCGTCACAGGGGATGGCGCGCAGCTCGAAGCGGGCACCGCGGCCACAGTCATGGACCAGTTCCGGCATGGCGTTGGATAGCCCGCCCGCGCCGACATCGTGAATGGAGATGACCGGGCTGTTTTCGCCCTGCGCGCAGCAGTGGTCGATGACCTCCTGCGCACGGCGCTCCATTTCCGGGTTGCCGCGCTGCACCGAGGCATAGTCGAGGTCTTCATGGCTGTCGCCGGTGGCCATGCTGGAGGCGGCGCCACCGCCGAGGCCGATGAGCATGGCCGGGCCACCCAACACGATAAGCTGCGAGCCGGGCGGGATGATGTCCTTTTCGACATGCCTGGCGCGGATGTTGCCCAGGCCGCCGGCAAGCATGATGGGCTTATGATAGCCACGCACCTCTTCACCCTCCGGGCCAGCGGCCTTTTCCTCGAAGCTGCGGAAGTAACCACAAATGTTGGGTCGACCGAATTCGTTGTTGAAGGCGGCGGCGCCGATGGGACCTTCGAGCATGATGTCCAGCGCCGAGACGATCCGTCCGGGACGGCCGTGATCGGTCTCCCAGGGGCGAGGAGCGTCCGGCAGATTCAGGTTAGACACCGAAAAGCCGCACAGCCCGGCCTTAGGCTTGGAGCCGCGCCCGGTGGCGCCCTCGTCGCGGATCTCACCGCCGGATCCGGTGGCGGCGCCGGGGAAGGGGGAGATCGCCGTGGGGTGGTTGTGGGTCTCCACCTTCATCAGAATATGCACGTCCTCTGCGCTGTAACCGTAGGCGCCGGTCTCCGTGTCGGGCAGGAAGCGCTGGCCGGGATGGCCTTCCATGACGGCAGCGTTATCCTTGTAGGCCGACAGTGTGCCCTCGGGGTGTTTCTGTTCGGTGTTGCGAATCATGCCGAACAGGGTCTGGTTCTGTTTCTCGCCGTCGATGATCCAGTCGGCATTGAAGATCTTGTGGCGACAGTGCTCGGAATTGGCCTGCGCGAACATCATCAGTTCGACGTCGGTGGGATTGCGCCCCAGCGCGGTGAAGTTCTCCAGCAGATAGTCGATCTCATCCTCGGCCAGGGCCAGGCCCAGTTCGCGATTGGCCAACACCAGCGCGGTGCGGCCCTTGCCGTTCCCTTCGCTAAGTACGTCGATGGTGCGCAGTGGCGCGGGTTCGGCCTGCAGGAACAGGCCCTCGGCCTCGTCGAGACTGTCCAGCACGCGCTCGGTCATGCGGTCATGGATCAGCGGGCGCAGGCTGGCCAGCTCGTGATCCGTCAGGGGTGTGCCGTCGGTGCTCTGAAAGGTATAAAGCACGCCACGCTCGATGCGGCGCACCTCGCCAAGGCCGCAGTTGTGGGCAATGTCCGTGGCCTTGGATGACCAGGGGGAAAGGGTACCGAGGCGTGGCGCCACCAGCAGATTCTGCCCCTGCGCATCACGGCGCTGCCCATGGCTGGATGGGCCATAGCGCAGCAACTGCTCCAGCACCTGCCGGCCATGGTTATCGAGGGCACACTCCAGATCGACGAAATGAACGAACTCGGTGGATATCGCCGCCAGGCGGGCGACCTTCTGCCGGACGCTGGCGAGCAACTTGTTGACGCGAAATGGAGAAAGGGCGGCGGCGCCACGGAGCTGAAGCATAGGTCTTTCCAGTGTGGGGTTACGGACGGGTTTGGGGAAAACGACCGGCGCCATCGAGACGCCCGAAAGATGGGGCCAATGATACTGTATCCGCGCCATTTTTGCCTGGGCCAAAATACACCCCCCCCATCTCCGGAGGGGGGGGGATTTAGCAAGAAGCTAAGGATTTGCGCGGTCTGGTCAGATAAAACGACATCCGGATCAGCGCGGGAAAACAGAGGGTAACGGTGCGAAGTGATGGCGCAAAAAAAGGGGAGGACATCACGCCCTCCCCTATTCCGGTACAGATGGCGATCAGGAAAGATCCACGCCCGGACGCCGGGCCACTTCCTCATAGGCCTCGACCACGCCACCCAGCCCCTGGCGGAAGCGATCCTTGTCCAGTTTCTCGCGCGTCTCGGCGTCCCACAAACGACAACCATCGGGGGTAAATTCATCCCCCAGCAGGATCTCGCCCTTGTAGCGGCCGAACTCCAGCTTGTAATCCACCAGCAGCAGACCGGCATCGGCGAACAGCTGGGTCAGGATGTCGTTGACCTTGAAGGTCAGTTCCTTCATTTTCTCGACCGCCTCGTCATCGGCCCAGCCGAAGGAACGGATGTGGAACTCGTTGATCATCGGATCATGCAGTTCATCATTCTTGAGAAAGAATTCGAAGGTGGGCGGATTGAGGTCGATGCCCTCCTCCACGCCCAGGCGCTTGCAGATGCTGCCGGCAGCGATGTTGCGCACTACGCATTCGATGGGAAACATGTCCAGCTTCTTCACCAGCGACTCTTCCGCCGAGATCACACCCTCGTGATGGGTGGGCACACCGGCCTGTTCCAGTTTCTGCATGATGAAGGCGCTGAATTTGTTGTTGATCTCACCCTTGCGTTCCAGCTTCTCGATCTTCCCACCGTCGAAGGCGGAGGTGTCGTTGCGGTAATGCAGGATCAGGTGATCCGGATGATCGGTGAGATAAACGGATTTTGCCTTACCGGCATAGAGTTCTTCGCGTTTTTCCATGGTTGTCTCTCACAGCTTTATGTCTTGAAATCTTTACTGAAAAATAACTATTCGCCACAGAGGCACTGAGAACACAGAGACCCATTAATCGTCACAATGTAAATCAGGGGTTGTAGCACAAGTATTTTTCAAAACTCGGATTGCCACCAGTTTGCACGCCCTTGATTTAGCCAACAAAATCTCTGTGTACTGCGTGTCTCCGTGGCAAACCGAATCTTACGTTGAAAAACACCTGCAGTGCATAGGTTGGGCTGAGGCACGAAGCCCAACAGCAGAACGCTGCCGATCCTCGGATTGTTGGGGTTCGCAGGCTCACCCCATCTACATGCCTGGGAAGATCAAACCTCGCGCCAATCCAGGCCAGCATCCTGATCGGCGACGGCCACCCAATCGGTTGCACAGCCCAGCGCAGCGGCCAGGGCGGCGCGGGCCAGCGCCGGCGTATTGTGCTTTTCGCTCAAATGCGCGGCCACCACCTGTTTCAGTCGACCCGTCTCCAGCCTGCGCAGCAAGTCTTCGGCCTGCGCATTGCTCAGGTGTCCCTGATCGCCACCGACCCGACGTTTCAACGAGGGTGGATAATTGCCGTTATCCAGTAGTGTCTTTTCGTGGTTACACTCCAGCATCAGGGCCTCGCAACCGCTGAGCTGATCGGCAATGTGCGCAGTGGCACAGCCCACATCAGTGAGGATGCCCAACCGCCGCTCGCCATCGCCGAACACGAACTGACACGGCTCGCGGGCATCGTGCGGCACCGGGAAGGGTTGCACCTGCAGATCGCCGAGGGCAAACGCCTGGTGACTGTTGAAACAATGCACTTCAGCCACCTTCCCCAGTCTGTCCAGCGCCAGGGCGCCGGCCGTGGCCCACACCGCCAGCCCGTACTTGCGCGCCAGCGCGCCCACCCCATTGATGTGATCGCCGTGTTCGTGGGTCACCACGATGGCACTCAATTCATCACCGGATCTGCCCAGCCGAGCCAGGCGCCGCTCGGTCTCGCGAACGGAAAAACCGCAGTCCAGCAGTACGCAGGTGGTGGCATGCTCCACCAGCGTCGCATTGCCGCGGCTTCCGCTGCCGAGAGAGGCAAATCTCACCGCCGCGCTACCACGAAATCAGCGCAGTTGGCCCTGGATCTGGGTTAGCAGATGCCTTGCCTGTTCGGAGTTATCCGGGTTGCCGGCGGAGTCGAGCACACTGATCAGGGTTGCCTGGTCCGCCTCGAATATCTTCAGGGCAAAGGCCAGACGCACGGTGGCGCTTTCCGGCTTACCGTATTTAACTTCTTCCTCTGTTTTGCCGGATGCAACCTAGGTGTAGATTGAATAGGTCCGGTTGGCGCGATCACGATCCTCAATGACGTAACCGAGATTGTCGAGGGCAATACCGGCACGCCGCCACACCGCCTCCCAGGGTGCGTCAATCCGCAGGCGGACATTTCCGTCTTCGTCTCGGTCGATCTGGCTGTCCAGTGCCTTCAGCGGCATGGCCTGGCCCACGTCCTCGTTGCCCAGATAACGGGCCAGCCGATAGAGCATTTCGGCGGCACGTTCCTCGTCCGGATTACGCAGTTCCCACTTACCATCGGCTGTACTTTCGGCCAAAGCCTCACTGATATATATCTCGGTACTGCCAGGCACCTGACCCGGCTCGATACGCAGCCGCAAGCGTTCACGCAGGGTCGATTTTCCATCCGTACCGGCCTCGACCGGCTTCCAGTCCGTTTCGATAAGACCGATGCCCGGTTCATCTGCAGCGATGCGATAGCCGTGTTGGCTGAGAAACTTGCGCGCCAGCGGCCACAGCTGTTCCGGCTCTACCTCGACCATCAGCCAGCGGTGACGGCCATCTCGCACGATGCGCACATCCTTCTGCGGTGGCAATACACGCTGGGCGATACGTTCCAGCTCAGGCGCACTGGTAACACAATCCACCGAGGCCTTTACCGGCTTCACCTCTGGCACCAGCAATGGCGCCTTGCCCTGCGGCTTGACCAGATCCGGCGGCACTTCCAACGACGGCAACTCATTGACCTCGGTCGTCGTCGACTTGTTCGACAGCCAGCTGCATGCACTCAACAAAAACAGAGCACATACTATGAATGAGACACGCAGAGGGGTTTTGGCTGCGCGAGAAAAAGAGAATACCTGCATAGAGTTTTCCGGCTTAGGAGATAACGCCCGCCTGCCGCATAGCTTCTCGCAGTGGGCCACGGCAGGATTCGGACAGGGGAGTCAGCGGCAGACGAATGCCGTCGGCAATCAATCCCATTTCGAACAGGGCCCACTTGACGGGGATGGGGTTGGCTTCCAGAAACAGCTTCTGGTGCAGCGGTATGAGACGCTGGTTGATCTGCTCGGCCGCGGCACGGTCACCCTTTAAGGCGGCGGCGCACATGGCGTGCATGTCGCGTGGGGCGACATTGGCGGTAACGGAGATATTGCCCCTGGCACCGGCCAGGATCAGCTCCATGGCGGTGGCATCGTCGCCACTATAGACGTCAAGCCGCTCACCGCAGCGCTGCATGATCTCCTGCCCGCGTGCCAGGTCGCCGGTGGCCTCCTTGATGCCGACGATGTTGGGAATACCGGCCAGGCGCTCGACCGTCTCGGGCAACATATCCACGGCGGTGCGGCCCGGGACATTGTAGAGAATCTGCGGAATCGACACCGCCTCGGCCACGGCCCGGAAGTGCTGGTACAGACCTTCCTGGGTGGGCTTGTTGTAATACGGCGTCACCAGCAGACAGGCGTCGGCGCCGGCATGCATGGCGCAGCGAGTCAGGTCGATGGCCTCGCGGGTGGAATTGGAGCCGGTACCGGCGATCACCGGGATACGGCTGGCGGCACGTTCCACCACGCGACGCACCACGTCGCAATGCTCTTTTTCGTCCAGAGTGGCGGACTCCCCGGTGGTGCCCATAGCAACAATGGCATCGGTGCCATTCTCTACATGGAATTCGACCAGTGCATCCAGCGCCTCGTTATCCACCGCGCCTTCGGAGCACATGGGGGTGACAAGGGCAACCATACTGCCGTGAAACATGGGGACTCTCCGTCGTGGGGACGCCTGGCGCCCGGAAATCAAAAGGGTGTCAATGGTACTGAGGGCGTCGCCGCATGACAAGCAAGGCATGCAATGAGCGGCCTGCCGTGGAAGTCAGCCGTCGGGGGATAATGGTAGAATTAATGGATCCGTCACCAAGAGACACACCATGAACAATTATCTCGTCATCACCGCCCTCGGCGAAGACCGCCCGGGTATCGTCGGCCGGCTCTCCGAGGCCGTACTGGACAGCGGCTGCAACATCATCGACAGCCGCATGACCGTGCTCGGCGGCGAATTCGCCGTGATCCTCATGGCCGGCGGCAAGTGGAACGAGCTGGCCAAGCTGGAAGATACCCTGCCGGGACTGGGCAAGCGCCTCGACCTCACCATCATCAACAAGCGCACCACCGACATCAGCCCGGCCGACAACCTCATGCCTTACACGGTGGAGGTCATCACCCTCGACCAGCCGGGCATCGTCTACCGGCTGTCCAGCTTCTTCGCCAGCCGCGACATCAATATCCAGGAGCTGAATACCACCCGCTATGCCGCCGCACACACCGGCACGCCGATGTTCGCCCTCAGCCTCACTGCCAATGTCCCGGCCAGCGTACATGTCGCCACCCTGCGCGATGAATTTCTCGACTTTTGTGAGGCGCAGAACATGGACGCCACCCTGGAACCCAGCAAGCCCTGATTACACGGAGAGAAGGAAAGAATGAGTAACGTCGAACTGAACAAGAAAGTCCCCGACTTCGAACTGCCGGCCACCGGCGACAAGACCATCAAGCTGTCCGATCTGGTTGGCAAGAAAGTGGTGCTGTACTTCTACCCCAAAGACAGCACCCCCGGCTGCACCAAAGAAGGCCAAGACTTCCGCGACCACTTCGATGCATTCAGTGCCGCCGGCACGGTAATCCTCGGCGTCTCCCGTGACGGCATCAAGGCCCACGAGAATTTCAAGGCCAAGCAGGCATTTCCCTTCGATCTGCTCTCGGACAAGGAAGAAAACCTTTGCCGGCTGTTCGGCGTCATCAAGGAAAAGAACCTGTACGGCAAGAAGGTCATGGGTATCGAGCGCAGCACCTTCCTTATCGACGAAAAAGGCGTACTGCGCCGGGAATGGCGCAAGGTGAAGGTGCCAGGACACGTGGAGGAAGTGCTGGCGGCGGTGAAGGCACTGTAAACCACCGACGAGTAGGAGCGGGCCATGCCCACGATAGCTTTATTTCCGCCGAGATTGTTACTTCGGATAATTGTGGGAGCGGCTTCAGCCGCGAATGAGTCCGGCCTTTTTTCGCGGCTGAAGCCGCTCCCACAAATTGTATAGTTTTCCCGCGCCTCTAATCGCGGGCATGGCCCGCTCCTACAGCAAAGAAATGATCCACGTCAGGCCTCCGCCGGCTCGGGCTCCTCGGCCTTGGGCCAGGCGGTCAGCACGGCCTTCACCAGGGTCGCCAGTGGAATGGCGAAGAACACGCCCCAGAACCCCCACAGTCCACCGAACACCAGCACCGCGACGATGATCGCCACCGGATGCAGGTTCACCGCCTCGGAGAACAGCAACGGCACCACCACGTTGCCGTCCAGCGCCTGGATGATGGCGTAGGCCAGCATCAGGTAGGCAAACTCGGAACCCCAGCCCCACTGGAGATAGGCGATCAGTGCCACTGGGATGGTGACCACGGTAGCACCGATGTAAGGAATCACCACCGACAGACCCACCAACGCAGCCAGCAGGGCGGCATAATTAAGCCCCATCAGCACGAAGGTGATGTAGCTGGCACCACCAATGATAAGAATCTCGGTAAACTTGCCGCGAATGTAGTTGCCGATCTGCAAGTCCACCTCGTACCAGACACTCGCCGTCAGCTCGCGCTGACGCGGCAGATAAGACCCCATCCAAGCCACGATCTGGCTTTTATCCTTGAGAAAGAAGAACACCATCATGGGCACCAGAATCAGGTACACGGCAAGGGCGATCAGGCTGGGAATCCAGGCAAGAGAAAGAGACAACAAGCTCTGCCCCAGCCCCGCCAGCTCTTTTTGCAGGCTGTTGACGATGTCCCGCACCTGCTCTTCCGTAAACAACTGCGGATAAATCTCAGGCAGACGCATCAGCAGCTTCTGACCGGTATCAATATGGCGTGGAAGGTCCTGTGCCAATTGCGCCACCTGCCGCGACAGCATGGGCACCAGCCACAGCATAAGAAACAGAAACACGACGATAAACAGCAGAAATACCAGGATTACCGCCGGCAGGCGTGGCATGCCGCGGCGCTCCATCACCTGCACAATGGCTTCCAGCAGGTAAGCAATAACCACCGCCGCCAGTAACGGCGCCAGCATGCCGCCCATATAAAAGACAACGACAAAACCACTCAGCAGAAACAGGGCCAGAATGACCGTCTGCGGGTTGGAGAAGTTACGATTGAACCAGGCGCGCAGGACGTTCATGACTGCATCTCCGCCTGCCATTCCCCGTAAAAACGCGCGAACACGGTCTCCAACTCGTCGATCACTTCGCGGATATCCCGTCCCTGCAGAATGTGCTGGCTCATCAACACCGAAGACTCATTGAGCAAACCGGCGCGGTCTTCCAACATAAAATAGGTAGCATTAAGTCGTTTGATAGCGGCAACGACACTTTCCTGTTCGGGGCGGGGGGTGTATCGCGGTTCAGGCGAGGGAGCCGCCTCGGCCGGGTCTTTCAGTATCTGGGTAGCAAGAAATTCGGCGAAGGACAGCAGCGTCTCACGCTGTGTTTCGGGCAAGCATTCAAACTGTGCCAGCAACTTCTTTTCCGCCGCCGTCAAACTTTTTCGTTTACCCATCGAAATCTGCAAAACCGTTGTCTGTTGACCACATCCAGGCGCGAATTAACCGGCATCCTGGTGATCGATACAGTAATTACGCGCAAACTCCAGCAGCTCGTCCATGGCACATTGGCGGAACTTGTGCTTCTGGTGTACGAAGGAAAAGGGACGCTCTAACGGGGTATCCAGCTCCAACACTTCCACCGAACCCAGCTTGATCTCCTTCGCCAGTGTCGCGCGGGAGACGATGCTGACGCCGATACCTGCCTCCACCGCGCCCTTGATCGCCTCCAGACTGCCCAGCTCCATGATCACATTCAGCTGCGCAGGATCGACCCCGGCCTGTTTGAAATAGTCATTGATGACCTCGCGCGTGCCGGAACCTTCTTCACGGCAGATAAAGGGAAAATTGAGAATGTCCTCGACCGGCACGGTATCGAGCCTGGCCAGCTCATGTCCCGGTGGCGTAATGGCCACCAGACGGTCGGTGCGGCATTCCTCCACTGCCAGATTCTTGTTCAGCACCGGCGCCTCAACCACACCCAGGTCGATGATGTTGTTCTCCACCATGGAAACGATGCCGTCGGTATTGGAGACCTTCAAACGGATGTTGACGTCCGGGTACTTGGCCTTGAAGTCGCCCAGCAGGGCCGGCAGCATATACTCGGCCACGGTGGTACTGGCGCCAAGAATCAGCACGCCGCTGATCTCGCCGGTCAACTCACGCACGGCGTTTTCCATCTCGTCATAGAGGTGGAATATCTTCTCGGCGTAAACATTGACGCGCTCCCCCGCCTCGGTGAGGCTGATCTTGTTGTGGGTGCGATCGAACAGGCGGGTATTGAAATATTCCTCCAACTGGCGCACCTGAGAGGTCACCGCGGGCTGGGTCATATGAAGGCTGTCTGCGGCTTTGGTAAAGCTCAGCAGGCGGGCAACACTATAGAACACGCGTAATCTGCGATCGGCCATAACAGCGTATTAACCCTTTCTGATATTCAATTGTCCCCGGATCATAACAATTAACGCCGGCGATAGAAATATCGACCAAGCGCCAAGATCCGCGATTGATTGTGGGTGCGGAGTGAAGCACGAGGCAGGTCACCCCCCAAATTACTTTTCAGCCAGCTTCCACTCTCTAACCACTTCATATTTCATCCCCTGCGGGAGAATGGTGGATCGCATCAGTACGAAACGATCCACTGGCCAATTCAGCGGCTGGAGGTCTGTGTCCTTTGGTGGGTGCGCCAGCTTGCGCATGAGGGTGATGTGGGCACGGTAGGGACGCGCATCCAGTTTCAGACCACAGCCCTCGGCAGCAGCGTGCAGATCCGCCGCCAGGGCCGTCAAAGCCTCGGGCATTTCCGCCGGCGCAATCCACAACACCCGCGGCCGGGGCCAGTAACCGGATCGATTCAACTGCAGCTCAAAAGGGGGACGTTGAATGGCGTTGGCCATGGTCTCGACACAGGCCCGCTGGCGGGCGTCCGTGCGGCCGAGAAAGGCCAGGGTCAGGTGAATATTTTCGGCCGGGATCGGCCGGCCGTCGGCATGAGCGGCCAGCGTATCGCGATACTGCGTCAATTGTTGGCGCAGCGCGTCATCCGGCCACAGGGCGAAGAACAGACGCTCAACCTGCGCCTGAGGTTCGCGCTCAGGCGTCGGCATCAGATTGGGCAAACATATCCAGTACGCCCTGCAGGGCACGCTCGACGGTATGCGCACGCACGGCGGCCCGGTCACCGGCGAAGCGCTCGGTTCGCACCACCGGCTGCGCACCCTCCATCGCCCAGGCCAGACACACGGTGCCGACGGGTTTGTCAGCGCTACCGCCGCCGGGGCCGGCAATACCGCTCACGGCCAGTGTCACCTGAGCCTGACTGCGAGCCAGCGCACCACGAACCATCTCGGCCACCGTTGCCTCACTGACGGCGCCAGCAGTTTCCAGTGTAGTGGCGCGCACGCCCAGCATGTCCTGCTTGGACTGGTTGGAATAGGTGACGAAACCGCGATCAAACCACTGCGAGCTGCCGGCGATATCGGTAATGGCCGCCGCTATCGCGCCGCCAGTACAGGATTCGGCGGTGGCCAACTGCCAGCCACGCGCCAACAAGGCCTCCCCCACGCGGGATGAAAGGGTGAAGGTATCCATGCGGAAAGACTACCGCAGCCGGATGGCCGCGGGTAGGGGTAACAAACAGCACGGGTCGCTATCAAGGAAATTAGGTCGGATTTAGCTTGTGACACCGCTCTACGGTGTCACGCATCCTGTGGCGCTCAGTGCCACCTCCGCCAAGGTAATGTATGACCCACCTGCTTTATGTTGCGCCGAGGAACCGTGTAACGAGGGGAAGGGCTATGAACGGGCTATTCGCCGTCCGGTGCCTGCGCATCGGCAAAATCATCACCGGTGTGCACTTCCACCCTGTCGCGGCCATTGCGCTTGGCGGTATACAGAGCCGCATCGGCACGCTCGATAAAGCTGTGCGCAGTCTCGCCGGGGCTGTACTCCGCCACACCGGCGGAAAAGGTCGGCAGCGACACACCCTCCTCGTTCAGCTGGGCGGAGAGATCCGCGAGACGCCGACGCACTTTTCCCAGTGCGCGTAGCACACCCGCCTGGTCGGTATTGGGCAGCAGCACAGCAAACTCCTCGCCACCATAACGCGCCACCAGGTCGTGATGACGAAAGATGGACAGTACATCTCTGGCATAGTGTCGCAGCACCGTATCACCCGCCGCATGACCGCGTTGGTCATTGATTTTTTTGAAGAAATCCAGATCCATGATCACCAATGACAGCGGCGCACCGTGGCGTTGCACACGGCTGACCTCGTCTTCGAGACGACGCATGAAGGCGCGCCGGTTGGGCAGGCCGGTAAGTTCATCGGTGAGGCTCAGCAGACGCACACGATCCAGCTCGTCGCTAAGTTGCTGATTGTCGTCTTCGATAAGGCCGAGGTATTCCTGGGCGCGGGAAAACTTCTGCGCCAGCGCCCTGTGGCCTTCACAGATCTGCTGCAAGGCCTGGATGATTTCCAGCCGCCGCTTTTCCTGCTCATTCGCATGGCCGGTTTCGCGCATCACCTTCAGGGCACTGTCAAGCAACTCACCAAAGGCATCGTATTCCGCCACTGCCTCGCCCATCTGCTCGACAAAATCGCTCTGCAGGCGCTGCATGGCCTCACGCTTTTCATCCAGATGGGCACGGTAGGCAGCATTGACGCGCTGTTCCGCCTGCGGCTGGTGAGGCTCAGGCCGCGGGGTTACTGCCGGTGTATTGTCCAGCACGCCGAAACGCGCCAGCAACGGTGTCAGGGCCGGGCCCAGATCACTGCCGCGCAGCGGGGCTGTGCTGACCATTTCGTCCGACACCGCCTCAATGCAACGATTCAGTGCGCCCAGCTCGGACACCGACAGGGGCGGCATCAAGCGCATCTGCAACAGACGTAAGTGGGTATGCAGGGGGTTTTCCGCAGGAATCTGCGCCAGGCAGGCCTCCAGCAGCATGCTCAAAAAGCTGGCATAGGCCTCTTCAGTCTTGTGATGATCGGCCACCATTTCACCGAGCATCTGCTCGATATGGCCGTAAATGATGCGTCCGGATGTGGTGCTGCGCAGATCACTGAGCAAGGTGAGCACCTTATCCAGCACCACTGAAGAACGCGAGTGCGATCCCTGGCCTTTTGATACCACTAGTGCTCCATCAAGATGAACTACGTTACGCACCGACAACATACCGGCGCAACATCACACGGGTGTGGGGCCGCACAGCGAATCCACTTGCAAACTACGCCGGCACCACAGGACAGAGCATGCAGAAAAAGCCGAAGTGTTACCCGAAAGCCAAGGAAGCCGCGCCGACTGCTCTTTTGTTCTCTACAACGGTACGTGTTCTCCGCAACGGTGCAAGGCTACCCTTTGCTCAACTTTACACCAATGGTTTCAGCACAACAAACAAAACTTCAGCATATAAGCAATAAGCTATACTCCAGTCAAACCGGCGGCAATGTAATGTTTTTTATTGCAATCGCTATATCAATTGATCGTGCTTAGATGACTGGATATCGCAGGCACAACCACCGACAAGGAACACCGAACAGGTGACTATTTACAGTTATATTACTTGACAAAAATACCCTGACCGCTAGTGTTTGTCCACTTAACCTACTCACAAGGCAATCAAATACCCTATGCGCCTGCTACTGGTAGAAGATGACAAACTGCTCGGCGATGGTATTCAGGCCGGGCTGAACCAGGCCGGCTACGCCGTGGACTGGATGGAAAACGGTGAGTCTGCCGAATCGGCCCTGCGCACCGAGGAATATGAATTGATGATTCTCGACCTGGGCCTACCCGACCGCTCCGGACTCGAGATCCTCAAACGTCTGCGCAATCGGCATTTCTCCGCCCAGGACAGCGAGCTGCCAGTGCTGATCCTCACCGCACGGGATACCGTCTCAGACCGTATCACCGGGCTGGATTCCGGCGCCGATGACTACATGATCAAGCCCTTCGACCTGGATGAACTGAACGCCCGTATCCGCGCCCTGACGCGTCGCCATCACGGACGTGCAAACCCGGTCATTGTGCACAACAATCTGATCCTGGATCCCGCCGCCCATACCATCACCCTCGACGAACAACCGGTAAAACTCTCACGACGCGAATTCGCCATCCTTCAGTTGTTGCTGGAAAGCTGCGGCCGGGTGCTGTCCCGCCGGCAATTGGAGGAAGGCCTGTATGCCTGGGGTGAAGAAGTCGAAAGCAATGCCGTGGAGGTCTACATACACCACCTGCGAAAAAAACTCGGCAGCGGACTGATCCGCACTCTGCGGGGTGTCGGCTACGTCATCGACAAACCCACATGACCTCCTCTTCCCGCACCACCTCCATATCTATTCGGCGCCGCTTGCTGGTCACCCTGCTCTCGGTGGTGGCCTTCAGCTGGCTGATTACCGCCCTGGTGGTCTACTTCGATTCCCGCCATGAGATTGAAGAGCTGTTCGATGCACAGCTGGCCCAGTCTGCACGTGTCCTGCTGGCCATGAGCGAGCATGAACTGGCCGAGCAACAGATATATCAAAGCATGGTCGGCGGCGACGGCTTTACCGAGTCGGTAGAAATTTCCTATGAGGGCGCCACCGGTATTGGCCACGAATACGAAGACAAGCTTGCCTTCCAGGTCTGGACCAGTGACCATCACCTCGCCCTTCACTCTGCCAATGCACCTACCCATCAGCCCCTGTCCCGCCAGGGGGTCGGTTTCAGCAATCAGCTCATCGAAGACAATATCTGGCGCGTGTTTTCGCTGACCGGCGAACCCAGTGACATACGCATACTGGTGGGGCAAAGCCTTGAGATCCGTAATGAGCTGATCGGCGCCATCAGCAACCGCCTGCTTACGCCGGTACTGCTCAGTCTGCCGGTACTGGCATTGCTTATCTGGTACGGTATCACCCACGCCATGCGTCCATTGCTGCAGCTGGCAGAAAACGTCCACAACCTCGAACCCGACCAGCTGAAACCCCTGCCACTGGAAGACATCCCCGACGAGAGCCGGCCATTGGTCGAATCCCTGAATCTGCTGTTCGGGCAACTGCAATACGCCTTCGACAATGAACGCCGCTTCACCGCCGATACCGCCCACGAGCTGCGCACCCCACTGGCAGCACTAAAGATTCAGGCACAGGTCGCCCTGGGCGCCAATGACGACGAAGCCCGACGGCATGCCCTGCAGCACATCATTCAGGGGGTGGATCGCGCCACACGCCTGGTTGAGCAGTTACTCACTCTGGCGCGTCTCGATCCTGAAAATGCCTTGCAGGACACCGCACCACTCAAGCTTGCTGACATTTGTCAGGAAACTCTCGCCGAGTTGGCCGATTCAGCACAGAAAAAGCACATCGAGCTGGCGCTTGAAGCAGAATGTGACGGCCGGAGCATGGGCAACCAGAACGCAATCTATATCATGTTACGCAACCTGATTGACAACGCTCTACGCTATACGCCCGAAAAAGGCAGTGTCTGCGTAATGGTTGACTGCAACAAAAATGCCATCCGCTTGACGATCAGTGACAGCGGCCCCGGCATCCCCCCTGAAGAGCACGCGAAGGTGATGGAGCGCTTTTATCGCGGCAGTACAGCCCAGGCGCCGGGCAGCGGTCTGGGCATGTCCATCGTGCAACGCATCATCGAGCGTCACAATGCCCTGATGGAACTCGGCAAATCGACTCATGGCGGCCTGGAAATCAGCATTCGCTTTGCCTTGTATTCAAGCCACCAAACCTGAACAGAACATAAACATGCATTTATTGCACATCTTCAGGCAACGTTAAGGTTTTCAGCGGTATTATCCTTTCCAGATTCTGGAGTTGAGTCTGATTCGGCCGGCACCTTGTGCCAACGGATCAATACCCCTCCCTCCCTCCAGGATCGGTGATATCTAGCCGAGTCTCCCCAGTGGATCGATTTGGCGACGATACCCCCCTAAGGTGGATCCCCTCCACCACTCCTCTTAGCCCCGCATCTTTATGCGGGGCTTTTTTTTATGCCCAAAATTATACCCGTGTACCCCGTGCCTCATGGTAAATCCGCCGATAATCGGGGTAATGCAAAACGGCTACTGCACCAGCTGGTTAAGGTCGAAGATAGGCAGCAGAATCGCCAGCACGATGACCAGCACGATGCCGCCCATAGCAAGAATAAGAATGGGTTCAAACAGGCCCATGAGGCCGGAGATCATGGTTTCCATTTCCCGCTCCTGGCCACTGGCGGCGCGCTCCAGCATCTCTTCCAGGTTGCCGCTGGACTCGCCGCTGGCGATGAGGTGCACGGTCATGGGCGGGAAATAACCGCAGGATTCCAGCGCCGCATGAATACCCGTGCCCTCGCGCACCCGCCGCGCGGCGTCTTCCACCGCCTCACGCATGGGTAGGTTGCTCATTACCGTGGCGGAGATGCGCATGCCTTCCAGCACCGGCACGCCACTGGCCACCAAAATGCTGAAAGTACGCGCAAAACGGGCCGTATCCATGCCACGCACCAGACGCGAAACCAAGGGTATCTTCAATAACAGGCTGTGAAATCCGCGTTTGAAGGCATGGATGCGCAGCAGATAAGCAAAGCCCACGCCTGCCACCACCAGCAGCAGGAAGATAGCGAGGCCGTAGGTCTGCAGGAACTCGCTGCTGGCGATCAGGCCGCGGGTCAGGGGCGGCAGTTCCTGGTCGATATTGTCGAACACCTGCACCACCTGCGGCACGACGAAGGTCAGCAGCAGGACCACCACGGCAATCGCCACCAGGGTCAGCAGGGTGGGATAGATCAGCGCCAGCATCATCTTCTGCGATAGCTGCTGGCGTGCCTCTGTGTAGTCTGCCAGGCGTTCCAGCACCACATCGAGATGGCCTGATTGTTCGCCCGCCGCTACCGTAGAACGGAACAAATCGGAAAAGACATGCGGAAAATCACCCAGCGCCACGGCCAGTGTATGGCCTTCCAGCACTCGCGAGCGCACCGCCGCCATCATACTTTTCAAGCGCGCCTTTTCGGTCTGCTTGGAGACCGTGGCCAGGGCCTCGTCTACCGGCAGACCGGAGCGCACCAGGGTCGCCCACTGGCGGGTAATCAGGGCCAGATCAGTCGAGCTGATGCCACGCTGGAACAAGGCCTTGCGGCTGCGCGCCTCGCGAGTGCGTACGCCCTCTACGGAAAGCGGTGTGAGGCCCTGCTCGCGCAACTGCTGGCGGATCTGCCGCGCGGCATCCCCTTCCAGCACACCCTTGCGCTCGCGGCCACGGGCATCGAGGGCGGTATATTCAAACGCAGCCATGGGGGGCAGCCAGTGTTGAGTATTGAGTGTTGAATATTGAGTGAAAGGCGAGCACCAACTGGCACGGGGCGGCACTAGGCCATCGCGGCGCCCGACAACTAAACACTAAAAACTCAACACTCAACACTGTCTTTTACTCAGTCTTCTTGGGTCACGCGCAGTACTTCTTCCACCGACGTCTCACCGGCAAGGATGCGACGCAGGCCGTCCTGTCGAATACCGGGGCTGGATTTGCGCGCATAACTTTCTATATCAAGCTCACTGGCGCCATCATGGATCATACCGCGCAGGGTGTCATCGATTTCCACCAGCTCATAGATACCGCTGCGGCCACGGTAGCCCAGATAATTGCAATGCTTGCAGCCATTGGCCTTGTAAAAGGTCGGTGGATTATCGGCATCGAAGCCAAAGCGTTCGCAGTCTACCGGGCCGGCGGTGTACGAGATTTTGCACTCCGTACACAGCAAACGCACCAGACGCTGTGCCAGCACGCCGAGCAGCGTGGACGACAGCAGGAAGGGTTCCACACCCATGTCACGCAGGCGGGTCACGGCACCGACGGCACTGTTGGTATGCAGGGTCGACAATACCAGATGACCCGTCAGCGACGACTGCACGGCAATCTCCGCCGTTTCCAGATCGCGGATTTCGCCAATCATCACCACATCCGGATCCTGTCGCAGGATGGCGCGCAGGCCACGCGCGAAGGTCATATCAACCTTCATGTTGACGTTGGTCTGACTGACACCTTCGAGGTCGTATTCCACCGGGTCCTCGACGGTCATAATATTGCGTTTGTGATCGTTGAGCTGTGTTAACGCTGCGTACAGGGTGGTGGTCTTACCGGAACCGGTCGGCCCTGTAACCAGAAGTATACCGTGCGGCCGATGGATGACATGATCCATCACCTTGCGTGTTCTTTCATCCATGCCCAGGTGTGAAAGGTTGAGCCGCCCCGCCTGCTTGTCGAGCAGGCGCATCACCACACGCTCGCCCTGTCCGGTGGGAATGGTGGAGACGCGTACATCCACCGCGCGGCCCGCCACGCGCAGGGAGATACGACCGTCCTGCGGCAGGCGTTTTTCGGCAATATCCAGCCTCGACATAACCTTAATTCGCGACACCAGAAGCGGCGCCAGCACCCGCCGAGGGGTGAGCACTTCACGCAACACACCATCGACGCGAAAACGCACCACCAGCCGGGTCTCGTAGGGCTCAATATGAATATCCGAGGCCTCTTCCTTGATGGCCTGGGTCAACAGGGCATTGATGAGACGAATGATGGGTGCATCATCTTCACTTTCCAGCAGGTCTTCCGGTTCCGGCAGATCCTGTGCCACCTGAAACAGGTCGGCCTCTTCGTCGAGGTCGCCCATCATCTGCATGGCCTGGCCGGAGTGCTGTTCGTAGGATTGCTGCAGGCGAGCATCGAATTCATCGATGTCAATCAGTTTGATGCGTACGGGCATACCGAGAAAGCGCCGCACCTCGGCCAGGGTCACGCTACTAACGCCGGGCCGCGCCAGTAGCACGGTGTGATCCGCGCGTTCTTCGCCCACCATAACGCCGTTGCGTTTGGCGAAGGCGAAAGGCAGACCATGGGCACCGTGCACTTCGTCCATCTCCCCGACAGGCATTTCTTCACCGGGCAATGTATCCATCGTCGTTGCCATCATCTACTGCCCGGCCTTTGGCTGACTACTCTCCGTTACTCCGCCCTCATCCTTCATCTTTTCATCTGTTGGGACCTCTTCATCGAAGGGCTTGGGAATGTAAAGATAGTCATGCTCGGAGGGCAGGATCGGATGTTCCTCGCCGGACAGCAGGCCGACACCCTCATCAAGCAGTTCCAGCTGGCGACCACGAATAAAAGTGTATTTGCTGCGTGTCAGGTTCAGACTGTCATTGCGGGTACGAATAATCGTCGGACGCATAAAGACCATCAAATTGACTTTTATTTTCTGCACGGACTTGTAACGGAACAGCGCGCCCAGCAGGGGAATGTCGCCGAGACCCGGCACCTTTTGCTCATTTTCCACCACCCGGTCTTCGATCAGCCCACCCAACACCAGCGCGGCACCATCGTCCACCAGTACACTGGTGGTAATGGAGCGTTCGCTGGTCACCACATCGCCCTGCCCGGCAGAACCCGCGGTAATGCCATCGATGGTCTGCTCGATGTCGAGACGGATGGTATTGCCCTCGTTAATCTGCGGCTTGACCTTGAGGCGAATACCCACCTGCTTGCGTTCAAGGGTGGTGAAGGGATTCACCGAACCCGTCGTACCACCGGTATTGACGTAGGAACCGGTGGGAATAGACAGCTCCTGACCGACAAAGATCTCCGCCTCTTCGTTGTCCATGGTCACCAGGTTTGGTGTGGAGAGGATATTGGTGGCGCCGTCGCCTTCCAGGGCACGAACCAGGGCGGCGAAGTTAAATGTGCCGCTGTTAAAGCGGCCTGCGCCCACCGTCATGCCGGAACCGATGGCGCCGACGGCGGCCAGCGG
>JAJRWE010000068.1 GCA_024276955.1 Gammaproteobacteria bacterium | reverse complement strand
CCGAGACGGTAATAGGTGACACCCAGGTTGTAATCCAGAACCGGCTTGTCCAGACCCAGTTCACGGGCGCGCAAAAAATAGCTCAGGGCATTCTTGTAGTCACCGGCGCCGGCAGCCTTCACGCCTTGGGAAAAACGCTCATCGGCCTCATCGGCAACCGCTGCGAGCGGCATGATCAGAATCAGCAAGAAAGCAAGAAAAAACATGTGCAGTCGCATAACGTACCTCAACAGACAAGTGATCAGGCGGATACCCAAATCACCGGGATCAGAAAACAAACGATCCTCCTCGGCACGGCACGCCGGGGAGGATCATTTTTTACCAAATCTAACTTAACAGCAGCTTAATTTCCGGCTATCAGAAAGCCATGCTGATCAATCCTCCTGGTCGTCTTTGTCGTCGTCGGCATCGTCACGATCATCATGGTCGTCGTCACGATCATCATTGGCATCGTCACGGTCATCGTTGGCATCGTCACGGTCATCGTTGGCATCGTCACGATCATCGTTGGCATCGTCACGATCATCGTTGGCATCATCACGGTCATCGTTGGCATCATCACGATCATCGTTGGCATCGTCACGGTCATCGTTGGCATCGTCGCGATCGTCATTGGCATCATCACGGTCGTCATTGGCATCATCACGATCATCATTGGCATCATCACGATCGTCATTGGCATCATCACGATCGTCATTGGCATCATCACGGTCGTCATTGGCATCATCACGGTCGTCGTTGGCATCGTCACGGTCATCGTTGGCATCATCATGGTCGTCCTTGGCCTCATCACGATCTTCATCGGAATCTTCACGGTCATCCTTGGAGTCTTCGGCATCATCTTTGCCGTCATCGTGATATTCGCTTTCATCCTTAGCTTCATCATGGTCATCGTCATTTCGATCATCATCGGCATGATCTTCGCCATCGTTGTCATCAGATTTGTCCGTATCATGCTCTTCAGACTTCATGTCATCGGATTTTCTATCATCTGAAAAATCCGGCAGGCTCAACTCATTGCTAAAATCCCTGACGTCATCACTGCCGATAACCTGAATTGTCACGTCCAGATCATCCAGTTCCACCGCCTGCGCGGTACCCATGCTCAGGGTCAGCGCGGAAAGGGCAAAGCCGGCGGCCATCAAGGTGGTTTTCACAGTATTCATTACATCTACTCCTACATCAGATTCGGTTGAGCCGAAGATTCAGTTGACCCAGGCTTTTCGACATATCCCTTATGCCATGCGCTGAGCGGCCAGCTCAACAGTTCCCGTGAGTCCCGGTTTCCGCACGTCGAGCCGGATCTTCAAGGTGGTCACCTTGTTGCCATGCTCAATATGCGCAACCAGCTGACCAACATCCGCACCGGTGGCGATGACCGGCAAACGCAATAGATTGCTGCCCTTGGCGAGATCGGTCTGCCACTCCAGGCGCTTGCGCCCGGGGTAGCCGGCGATGATGACGTTATCCGGCAGTTCGATGGAAATCCTTGCCCCCAGCACGACCCGCTCGGCGTTGAATTCCAGCGTGATATCCTGCTCTTCATTTAGTGCGTTGAGGGCAATGGAGACCATCTGCAGCGGCTCTGTCCCTTCCGGTACAACCCCCTGCGGGTCAGGAAAGAGCCCTACCACGACCCAAAGTGCCAGACCGGCCACCAGGGCGCTGCCGAATCCCGTCACGAAACCGTGCCGGTGGTGATGACTGACGTTGCTTTCCGCCGCCTGCCGCAGCACCCGTTCGGTAAAGCCCGCCGATGGAGCTGGAACCGGCATGGCCTTGAGATCGGCGCGCAAACCCTGTTCCCGCGAGAGTCGCTGCTGGCAGGCTGCACAATCATTGAGGTGACGTTCGAAGGCTTCCCGCTGCAGCTGCGGCAGCTCACCATCGAGGTAGTCATCCATCATGTTGTGTCGTTCGTTGCATGTCATTGTCATCACCTCTCGCCCTTAATAACGATGATGTCTCGCAAAGGGTTCCAAGAAAAACCAAGTTTATTGGAAAGGTCCGCCGGAGACCTTACGCGGCGCCATCTGTGACACCATCCGCCACTTCATTCAGCAGCTCACGCATACGCGCCCGGGCGCGGTGAATGCGGGATTTCAGCGTGCCCAGCGGCACCGCCAGCATCTCTTCCAACTCGGCCAGGCGATAGCCTTCAATATCGTGCAGGGTCAGTAGCGTACGGTGATTGTCACTGAGTTGCTCGAAGGCCGCCTGTATTTGTGCCATACGCTGCTCACGCGCCAACGACTGCTCCGGCCGCTCATCACTGGAGGCTATACTTTCATAAAATTTCGTTTCATCATCGATCAATTCCAGCCGCGAGCGTGCCTTGCGGCGCGTGCCGTCGATGAACATGCGGTAAAGGATGGTCACCAGCCAGGGACGCAGTTTTTCTACCTGGGTGATTTCGGCATGGCGGGGATAGAGCTTGACCAGCAGGTCCTGCACCAGGTCCTCGGCATCCTGCCGGTGGCCGCAAAAACGGTACGCCACCCGGTACAGGTGATTGAGGTGTGGGCGCACCAGCGTCTCAAAATCGGGCAGTGTCTCGCGCCGAGCACGAAAAGGGAGAATATTTCTCATAGGTAGGGAAAGTACAAGGAAAAACTTAAGTGGGCATTAAAAGTGGGCATTAAATCTCTCACCAACCCATGGTGAAACGCGCGAAGAATATTTGACTTGCGCTATAACGCCATTGGCGGGTAAAAAGGTTCCTATGGGTACGAAAAAAAATGTCAAGACAGCCAATCATGAACTCCTGAGCCTGCGCCGTGTCGCCATCGACACCTACCGTGAAAACGTGGCCTATCTCCACCGTGAATGCGAACTCTATCGCGCCGAGGGCTTTCAAGCCCTGTCGAAGATCCTCATCGAGTCCGACAGCCACCGCATCCACGCCCTGCTAAACGTAGTGGACGATACCGCTATTGTCGCCCCCGGCGAGTTGGGCCTGGCGGAGCAGGCCTTTGCGCAACTGGGGCTGGCCGAAGGCACCGCTGTGCGGGTGGATCACGCTGAACCACCGGCATCCATGGATGCCGTACGTCGCAAGATCGGCGGCGAGCCCCTGCAGCTTGAAGACTATCGCGCCATCACCCGCGATATTGTTGCCAATCGCTATTCGAAAATGGAGATGGCCGCCTTTCTGGTGGCCTCCGGACAGAGCGGGCTGGATCGCGAAGAAATCCTCTACCTGACCCGCGCCATGACCGAATCCGGCGAACGCCTGCACTGGCACGAGTCGCTGGTGGTCGACAAACACTGCATCGGCGGCATCCCCGGCAACCGCACCACCATGCTGGTGACGCCCATCGTCGCCGCCCACGGCACGCTAATGCCAAAGACCTCCTCGCGCGCCATCACCTCCCCCGCCGGCACCGCCGACACCATGGAGGTGCTCGCCGAGGTGGAACTGTCGCCCGGCACCATGCACAAGGTAGTGCGCCGCGAGCGCGCCTGCCTGGCCTGGGGCGGCACCGCCAGGCTGGCGCCGGTGGATGATATCCTGATCGCCGTGGAACGTCCGCTGGGCATCGACTCACAGGGACAAATGGTGGCCTCCATCCTATCAAAGAAACTCGCCGCCGGATCTACCCACCTCCTGTTAGACATCCCCGTCGGCCCCAGCGCCAAGGTGCGCCACATGCGCGAAGCCCTGCACTTGCGCAAGCTGTTCGAATACGTCGGCGACCGCCTCGGCCTGCACATCGAGGTCATCATCACCGATGGCAGCCAGCCCATCGGCTGCGGCATCGGCCCGGTACTGGAGGCGCGCGACGTAATGGCGGTGCTGCACAACGATCCCGACGCACCACAGGATCTGCGCCAGAAGGCCCTGCGCCTGGCCGGACGCATCCTCGAATTCGACCCGGATGTGCGCGGCGGCAGCGGCTACGTGATGGCACGTGACATCCTCGACTCCGGCCGCGCGCTGGTCAAGATGCAGGCCATTATCGAGGCCCAGGGCAAACAAACGAAGCGCTTTGAGCCGGGCCGCCAGACCCGCGAAATCACCGCCCCCCGCGGCGGCGTGGTCAGCGCCATCGACAATTACCAGATGTCGAAAATCGCCCGCCTCGCCGGTGCGCCCATGGATAAGGGCGCTGGTGTCGATCTGCTGAAGAAACTCGGCGACACGGTCAAAAAGGGCGAGCCCCTGTACCGTATCCACGCAGAATTCCCCGCCGACTTCAACTTCGCCAGCAAGCTTGCCGGCGACAACAGCGGCTACCAGGTCGGCGATGAAGTCGCCGCGGAGGGGCCGCCGCTATGAACGACACACAGGTCATCGGCTTCGGTGAATATGCCGCACAGGGCAAAGGGCTGGCGGCGGCGCTGGGCGTCCCCTTTGCCGAGGCGGAGATCCACTGTTTCCCCGATGGCGAACGCAAGCTGCGCCTGCCCACGCCACTGGCGGCACACGTTATCTTCTGCCGCAGCCTCAACGACCCCGACCACAAGCTCATCGAACTGCTGCTGGCCGCTGGCAGCGCCCGCGACAACGGCGCCAAACAACGCACCCTGATCACGCCCTACCTGGCCTACATGCGCCAGGACATCGCCTTTCATGCCGGCGAGGCGGTCAGCCAACGCATTATCGGCGCCCTGCTGGCGCAGACCTTCGATGCAGTGATCACAGTCGATGCCCACCTGCACCGCATCGACCACCTGTCACAGGCCATCCCCCTGCCCCACGCCATTAACCTCAGCGCCACCCAAGCAATGGGCGAATTCATCGCCAGTAAATGTCCTGACGCCCTGCTGCTGGGGCCGGACGGCGAATCCCGGCAATGGGTTGCCGCCGTGGCCAAGGCCGCCGGCGGCCTGGACTTTGGCGTTGCCACCAAGACCCGCCGTGGCGACCGCGACATCAGTATTGAGATGCCCGCCTTGGATTTTCACGGCCGGCAGGTCATCCTGGTGGACGACGTCGCCAGCACCGGCCGCACCCTCGCCCTCGCCGCCCGGCAGGTCCGTGAGGCCGGTGCCGCGGCGGCATATTGCCTGGTCACCCACGGCCTGTTCGTGGGCGATGCGTTGGCACAATTGAAAAACGCAGGCGTCGACAAGGTATGGAGCACCGATAGCGTGCCCCATGCCAGCAATTGCATCACACTGGCCGGACTGCTGGCCGAGGCCGTAAAACAGATCACCAAACTGTAGGAGCGGGCCGTGCCCGCGAAAAAACCACCCGGACAGGAAAGTCTTAATTTGTGGGAGCGGCTTCAGCCGCGAAAAATAGTGCCAGCGTCCTTCGCGGCTGAAGCCGCTCCCACAATGTTAAACAACCACCCTGTGATAGCCGGAAAAAATATCGCGGGCATGGCCCGCTCCTACAACTTTTCACCGAAAATCACCGTGGCCGACAGGAATTAGCACACGACCCATGCGCTCCCCTTTCTCTCCCCTCTACTTGCTGTTATTCATCTTCGCCATCGGCCTGCTGCTGGCGGTGGTGCAGGTGGGTGCGGTGACCATCGCCTTCGGCCGACTCGGCCTGTCGCAGACCTCGGCCTTTCTGCTGCTGTTCGCCTCGCTGTTCGGCAGCGCCATCAACCTGCCACTGTTCAGCATCCCCGCCAGCCAGCCATCGACACCACCCGCCGACCCCATACTGCGCGGCCTGCTGCGACAAATGCAGCAGGGTTTCACCGGCCGTACCCTGATCGCCATCAACGTCGGTGGTGGCCTGATTCCCATTTTCTTTTCGCTCTATCTGTTGCGTCACAATGACCTGGGGCTCACCCAGCTGCTGATGGGCATTGGCGGCGTCGCCTTCATTAGCCACCTCGCCAGCCGGCCGGTGCCCGGACTGGGCATCGGCATGCCGATTCTCATCGCCCCCGTCAGTGCCGCGTTGCTGGCCATCCTGCTGGCCCCCGAGCAGAGCGCGCCGCTGGCCTACATCAGCGGCACTCTGGGGGTGCTCATCGGCGCCGATCTGCTGCGTCTGCGCGATATCGGCAACATGGGTCTGCCCATGGCCGCCATTGGCGGCGCCGGCACCTTCGACGGCATTTTCCTCACCGGCCTGGTGGCCGTACTACTGGCCTGAGCCCAAGGGCACTTAAAAGTGCCCTTAAATCCGTGCCTGCCCGACGAATTCGGGTTGATCAAAGTCCCGCGCTACAGTAGTTTGACCCGATGACCGAAATGCCAGTCAGGGAGACAACCTACCAATCTGCAAACCAACCGACAAAAGATCAACGAATGTTCAAACACGCCGACACGCTATACGTCCTCAACGAAAACCTGCCGTTAACGGAAAAACTCGACAAGATCCACCAGACCGTGCGCGAACGCTGGCCCTTCATCGACCGCATCGCCGTCACCATCTATGACCACAAGACCGACTATCTGAAAACCTATCTGCACAGCAGCGGCGGCGACACACCTCTGGTGCGCTATCAGTCCAAACTGGAAAACGCGCCCTCGCTGAAGGACATCATCGAGCAGCGGCAGCCGCGCGTGGTCAACGATCTGAGCGTATTTTCCGATGGCAGGAAGATGCATACGAAACGCATTGCGGCACAGGGCTACGCCGCCAGTTACACCATGCCCATGTACGTCAATGATGTCTTTTTCGGTTTCATCTTCTTCAACTCCTATCAGAAAGATGTGTTTAACGAAGAATCCCTGCATTACTTCGACCTGATGGGGCACCTGATCTCACTGCTCGTTATCAACGAACAGAGCAGCATGCGTACCCTGCTGGCGACGGTGAAGACCGCCCATGACATGACCCATCACCGCGATACGGAAACCGGCTCGCACATCGACCGTATGTCGCGTTATGCCCGCCTGATTGCCGTACACATTGCCGAAAATTACGACCTCAGCGATGAATTCATCGAAAACGTCTTCCTCTTCTCACCCCTGCATGATATCGGCAAGATCGCCATTTCCGACACCATCCTGCACAAGCCCGGCAAGCTCGATGAACAGGAAAGGGCCATCATGCAGACCCACGCCCGCAAGGGCCGCGAGATCATCGACAGCATGCTGCGCGACCACGGTCTGGACAGCTTCGAAAACATCAACATCCTGCGCAACATCGCCGAATACCACCACGAGGCGCCCAACGGCAGTGGCTATCCGCACGGCCTCAGCGACAGCGAGATCCCGCTGGAGGCGCGTATCACCGCGGTAGCCGATGTGTTCGACGCCCTCACCAGCAAGCGCCCCTACAAAGAGGCCTGGTCCAACGATGAGTCCTTTGCCCTGCTGCAACGTCTGGCGGGAGAAAAGCTTGATCGGGACTGCGTCGAAGCACTGATGGCCAACCGGGCAGCGGTGGAAGAAATCCAGGACGAATTTGCCGAAGACCAGATCGGCTGATCCCGCATGACAGACCGTGACACTCATGGAAAATCCATTCTCATCAGCGGTTGCTCCAGCGGCATCGGCCTGTGCGTAGCGCGGGGTCTGCGCGCGCGGGGCTACCGTGTCATCGCCAGCGCGCGTCATGAAGAGGATGTGGAAAGACTGCGCAATGAAGAAAAATTCACCGCCGTACAGCTGGATCTCGACGATTCCGCCTCTATCCAGCAGGCCGTGCACGAAACCCTGCAAATCACCGGCGGCAAACTCTACGCCCTGTTCAACAACGGCGCCTACGGCCAGCCCGGCGCGGTGGAAGACCTCAGCCGCGACACCCTGCGCGCACAATTTGAATCCAACCTGTTCGG
>JAJRWE010000067.1 GCA_024276955.1 Gammaproteobacteria bacterium | reverse complement strand
TCGCGAGGTGCGTCCCGACGGCCACATCATGGGCGGGGCGATGGAATACCTGTCGCGCGGGCTGGCGGAGAAGGGCTGGGCGAAGACCGGCAAGGTGCTGGCGATGCTGTTCTGTGTGCTGGCCATCGGCGCCTCGCTGGGTGGCGGCAATGCCTTCCAGGTCAGTCAGTCGCTGAATGCGGTCAAACAATCGGTGCCGTTCTTTGAGACCCAGCCATGGGTATTCGGGCTGATCATGGCCTCGGCCGTGGGTGTGGTCATCATCGGCGGCATCCGCCGCATCGCCCACACCGCCGAGGCCATCGTGCCCACCATGGTGATCATCTATCTGTTGGCCTGCCTGTGGGTGATCGGCTCCCATGCCAGCGAGGTACCGGCGGCGTTGGGGCTGATCGTGCATGAGGCCTTCACCCTCGATGCCGGTATCGGCGGCCTCATCGGCGTGCTGGTGCAGGGCTTCAAGCGTGCCGCCTTTTCCAGCGAGGCCGGCATCGGTTCGGCGGCCATCGTCCACTCCACGGCGCGCACGCCATATCCGGTGCGCCAAGGCATGGTGGCGCTGCTGGAGCCCTTTATCGACACGGTGGTGATCTGCACCATGACCGCGTTGGTGATCGTCATCACCGGCGTCTATCTGAACCCGGAATACGCCCCGCTGGTGGAGGCCAATCACGGCGCGGCGCTGACCTCCGTGGCCTTCGGCTCGGTGATCTCCTGGTTTCCGCTGATCCTGTCCCTGTCGGTGGTGCTGTTCGCCTACAGCACGATGATCTCCTGGTCCTACTACGGCGAACGCTGCTGGACCTATATGTTCGGTGAGCGCGCCTCTATGGCCTTTCGGGTCATCTTCGTTATCTTCGTGCTAATCGGTTCCATGACCAGCGCCTCGAACATTCTCGATTTCAGTGACCTGATGCTGCTGTCCATGGCCTTCCCCAACCTGATCGGCCTGTATATTCTTAGCGGCCGCGTGCGGGAGGCGCTGGATGATTACATGGCGCGCCTGAAGAGCGGCGAGCTGGATCGTGAAGTCGGGCGGGGCTGAGCCGCCGCTTTCTTTTCTCTATCAAAACCAAAGAGTTATTACAGTGCCAAGTATTAGTAAAACCGCCCTTGTAGCATACAGCGCCGCCGACATGTACCGGCTGGTGGATGACGTTCGCGCCTATCCCGAATTTCTCCCCTGGTGCGGCGGCAGCCAGGAGCTGTCACGCGCGGATGATGAGGTGCGCGCCCGCGTGGATATCGCCTTCGGCGCGGTGCACAAGTCCTTCACCACGCTCAATCGTCTGCAGAAGGACAAGATGATCGAGATATCGTTGATTGATGGGCCGTTCAAGCACCTGCACGGTTTCTGGCGCTTCGAGGCGCTGGACGAGAAGGCCTGCAAGGTGTCTCTGGACATGGAATACGAGTTTTCCAATAGGCTGGTCAGCATGGCCCTGGGCCCGGCCTTCAGCCAGATTGCCAACAGCATGATGGATGCCTTTTGCAAGCGAGCCGAGGTAGTCTATGGAAAAGGCTGAACAGCAGGGAGATAGCATGAATACCACCGAGGACAAGCCCGTGACGGAGGCGCCCGTACAAGACGAAGCAACAGAGGCGGCTGAACCGGCGGCACCGAAAAAGATCCACGTCGAAGTTGCCTATGCGCTCCCGCACAAGCAGGTAATCATTCCCCTGCAGGTCGAGCCCGGCACCACCCTGGAGCAGGCCGTGGCGCTTTCCGGTATCGTCAAGCAATTTCCCGAGATCGACCTCAGCATCAACAAGGTGGGCATCTTCAGTAAACTCAGCAAGCGTGACGCGGTGCTGCGCGAGCATGATCGGGTAGAGATCTATCGCAAGCTGATCGCCGATCCGAAGAAGGTACGCAAGGAGCGTGCGGCGCAGGGTAAGAAGATGAAGAAGGGTGGCGGGGAGGAGAGGGCAGAGAAGGGGTAGTGTCGTGCCCTAGTGTCCGCGCAGAGCCGGTTTCAGTACGTCCTTCTCGCTGGGTGGCGCCTTGACCATATCGATCTTCGTCAAGGTATCGCCGTCAAAATAAAGGATAATGTGTGCCGACTGTTCCTAGTCGCGCATGCCGGCCTTGAACGAATAGACATAGTCCCAGCGGTTGGGGTGAAACGGATCCTGAATCATTGGTGAGCCGATGGCCAGCTGCACACGGCGCTTGTCCATTCCCGGCGTCAGTGTTTCCATCATCTCCCGGGTGATAACATTACCCTGTTGGATGTCGATTTTGTGCACCGAGCAGGCAGCCAGTGAGAGGTTCGAAAGGACCACGAGAAGAAGGATGACTCGGTGCATATTACCCAATGAAAATGAAGACCGGACAGGCGCTGAATCTTACCTGATTCACGGCTGTGTTGGTACCGAGACGCAGGAGAAGGGCAGGTGACGAGTGAAGATCTCAGGGCCGCAGGCCTGAAGGCGACCGTGCCGCGGAAGAAGATACTGGAAGTGCTGGAATCAAAGGCGGGCCAGCATTTGACCGCCGAAGACGTCTATCGGCTCCTGCTGGAGACCGGTGAAGACGTGGGTCTGGCGACGGTTTATCGCGTGCTGACCCAGTTCGAGGGCGCCGGGCTGGTGGAACGCCACCATTTCGAGGGCGGGCAGTCGGTGTTCGAACTCAACCAAGGCGAACATCACGACCACATTCTGTGCGTCAAATGCGGCAAGGTCGAAGAATTTGTCGATGACGTCATTGAGCAGCGACAGCGTGACATTGCCGAAAAGGCCGGTTATGCCATGACCGACCACTGTCTCTACATCTACGGCATCTGTGCAGACTGCCGGAAGTCGGAAGGGACCTGATGTGACTTTTACTACGCTGGATGCCGAGTCTCCGTGGCAACCGGTGCGTTATACATGGTGCTCTCGCCCCTTGCTATTATCCCTGTAGGCAAAGCTACCGCGTCCTGCAAGTTATTTCGTGCACGTTCCTCAAACCAAGCTTGGAGTACCGTCATTCCCGCGAAGGCGGGAATCCAGAATGTTCGTAGCTTCAAGCATGCTGGATTCCGCGTCTTTACTCTGTTTAGGCCTTGCTGCGAATTTCAGTTATTTTATTAATGTATTCAATCCCCCATTCGTGGAGTGCTTTAAGGACAGGTGTAAGGGTCATACCAAAATCGGTTAGAGAGTATTCCACTTTTGGCGGTATTTCCTGAAATATTTTTCTATGCACAATTTTGTCGGCCTCCAGCTCTCTAAGCTGTTTTGTCAGCATTCTTTGGCTGATGTCTGGAATATGGCGTCTTAATTCATTGAATCGCCGGGTCTCCGACCGCAGATGAAAAAGAATCAGTCCTTTCCATTTGCCACCCAATATTTCCAAGGCCGCCTCGACGGGGCATCTGAAATTGCATTTTGGTTCTGCTGCTTTCATCTTTACTGAGTCCTTTTCAAGCGGTATACACTTTGTGCCTATGGTACAAAATTGTGCGTTCTTACATGATATGCGTGTATCGCATAGTATCAGGCTTTACCACTGTACCCACGCAGGAGATCGTCATGATCACAAGAGAGGCCATCATAAATCGTCGAGCTATCAAAGAGTTTGACCAGGAATATGTGATGGGGGAGAGTGAAGAGAAAGAGCTGTTGTCCCTGGCCATGTTGTCACCCACTGCCTTCAATATTCAAAATTGGAGAGTTGTGGTGGTAAAGGATATGGATCTACGCCTGAAAATCAGGGAGGCCGCCTGGGGGCAGGCGCAAGTAACCGACTGCTCTCTATTAGTCATTATTTGTGCGGACTTGAAATCGTGGGAGAAAGATCCTGGCCGGTACTGGCGTAACGCGGCGAAGGCAGTTCAGGATTTTATGCTTTCCGCAATCGACAGCTATTATCGCGGCAAGGATGAAGTGCAAAGGGATGAGGCATTCAGGTCATGTGGCATCGCCGCGCAAACCTTGATGCTGGCCGCCAAGGACATGGGCTATGACTCCTG
>JAJRWE010000066.1 GCA_024276955.1 Gammaproteobacteria bacterium | reverse complement strand
CTGAACAGGGTGACGCCCAGTAGCAGGGTGGAGAGGATGTATCTTATTTTCATCATGAGAACCATACCCGTTAAATTCCCTTAAATAGTAATGATTCTCATTAACCGGGTCAAGTGCGCAAAATGCCTGGGAGAAAGCTGTAAATTAAGTCTTCATCCGCACTCGCAGGACAAACGCTACAATGCGAGAACTAACCACTATGTCCTGATAACCAACCACGTTCACCTGTTAGCCACACCGGAAACCGGGCAAAGTCTGCCCAAGACTTTGCAATCGGTAGGACGGCGTTATGTCCAATACTTCAACTACCGTTACAAGCGCACGGGGACACTGTGAGAAGGGCGTTACAAGGCCACGCTCATCGACAGCGAACGCTACCTCTTAACTTGTATGCGTTACATCGAACTTAATCCTGTGCGTGCCGGTATGGTCAACCACCCAGGTGACTATCCGTGGTCCAGCTACCAATACAATGCACGAGGTGATGAAAACCCATTGGTTTCTCCGCACTTGCTCTACCGGCGTCTTGATCGAAACAACGACGTCCGGCGTTCAGCTTACCGCCAACTGTTTTACGCACAACTTGCCCAAGCGGATATTGACACCATTCGAGAGGCTACCAACAAGGCCTGGGTGTTGGGGAGTAACCCTTTTCGTGAAAGAATCGAAGCATTGTCAAGGCGCCGTACCTCACGGCAGGCTCGAGGTTGAGCGCGTCATCCGCTACCACAAGGAGGCCTGAACAAAGCGCCAACCTGAAAAAGGGCGGCTACCTTCACGGATAACCGCCCTATTTTTGTCCACAGATCCTTGGCCTGTGGCCAGACAGATCAGCAGTGAGTACTCACTAACAAATCAGACATCCAGATTCGCCACCTGCAGGGCATTGCTCTCGATAAATTCACGACGAGGCTCTACCTGGTCACCCATCAGGGTGGTAAACACCTCATCGGCCGCCACAGCATCTTCGATCCGCACCTGCAACAAACGTCGCACTTCGGGATCCAGTGTGGTCTCCCAAAGCTGCTCAGGATTCATCTCCCCCAAACCCTTGTAACGCTGGATGTGCTGCCCACGACGTGCCTCGGCCATCAACCAATCCAGCGTATCTTTGAAGCTGCCCACAGGGGCTCTGCGTTCGCCTCGCTGCACGTAGGCACCCTCGCCCAGCAGGTCACGCAACTGTTCGCCCAGCGCGACCATACTGGCGTACTCTGAAGAACTGAAAAACTCGCTGGTGATCACACGCTCGTTACCCACATTGTGGCTGATCGCATTGACCCGTGCCAGCCAGACGGCACCGTGCTCGGCATCGTCTTCCAATGAGATGTCGTAACGGATCTCGCTGAGATCAGAGGCGTTCAGCCGTTCTTCCAGTGCCTTGAACCAGACCTCGGCCTTTGCCCTGTCCTGCAATGCCACCGGATCGATGGCAGGCAGATAGACCAGCTGTTCCAAGAGCGCGGGGTGATAGCGTCGCGACAGTCTTTCCACCGTCGACATAACTGTAAGATATTGTTTTGAAAGGGTTTCTAGTGTAACACCGGTGATCGCCGGGGCGCCTTCCGCCACATATAGGCCGGCATTTTCAAGCGCCGTCTGCAGCAGATAATCATTCAGCTCGGAATCGTCTTTGACATAGCGCTCCTGCTTGCCCTTTTTCACCTTATACAACGGCGGCTGGGCAATATAGATATGACCACGCTCGATCAGCTCCGCCATCTGCCGATAGAAAAAGGTCAGCAGCAGGGTGCGGATGTGCGAGCCATCTACATCGGCATCGGTCATGATGATGATGCGGTGATAACGCAGCTTGTCCGGATTGAACTCGTCCCGGCCGATACCGCAGCCGAGGGCGGTAATCAGGGTGCCCACTTCCGCCGATGACAGCATCTTATCGAAGCGTGCCTTTTCCACATTCAGAATCTTGCCCTTCAGCGGCAAAATGGCCTGACTCTTGCGATCCCTGCCTTGCTTGGCAGAACCGCCGGCGGAATCACCCTCGACGAGAAACAGTTCAGACTTGGCAGGATCCTTTTCCTGGCAATCGGCCAGCTTTCCAGGCAGGCCGGCAATATCCAGCGCCCCCTTGCGGCGCGTCATTTCCCGCGCCTTGCGGGCCGCTTCACGGGCGCGTGCCGCATCGACGATCTTGGCCACAATGGCCTTGGCCTCGGTCGGATTTTCCAGCAGGAATTCACTGCACTTCTCAGACACGGCCGACTCGACAATGCCCTTTATCTCCGAAGACACCAGCTTGTCCTTGGTCTGGGATGAAAACTTGGGATCTGGAATCTTTACTGAGAGCACCGCCGTCAAACCCTCGCGGGCATCGTCACCTGAGGGTTGAACCTTGGCCTTCTTCGCCACACCTTGCGCTTCAATGTATTGATTCAGAGTACGGGTCAATGCACTACGAAAACCCGCCAAGTGGGTGCCACCATCGCGCTGGGGGATATTATTGGTAAAGCAGAAGATATTTTCCTGGTAATAGTCATTCCATTGCATGGCAACTTCGACCACCACGTCGTCTTTTTGGGTCACAAACGAAAAGACCTCAGGGTGCAGCGGCGTCTTGTTGCGATTGAGATGTTCGACAAAGGCGGCAATACCCCCTTCATATTCGAAAACAT
>JAJRWE010000065.1 GCA_024276955.1 Gammaproteobacteria bacterium | reverse complement strand
TTTCTGCGCTACGGCAACAGCGTCGGCCTGGGCGAGCTGGATGCACGCTCACTGGGATTGGGCCTCACTTCCCCGGTGAATTTGCACCATTGGGTGGGGTATGTGGCCGTCGGCTATCGATGAGGGATGCAAATAACAAATAATAAATTCCAAAATCCAAATTACAAACAAATGACAAATTCCAATTTTTCAAAACGACGAACAGTCGTCGACAAAAGTCATTCGCCTTCCGGCGGAAAAAGGGCTTGCTTTTGATGACAAGATTTGCTTTTATAAAAAAGCGAGAAGAATGATGAAGCGGAGGAAAAGCGTGGGGATTGCCCTTTCGCAAAACAATAAGATTACGATTAGTAGAAAAAACATTGATTTTTTCCCATATAGGCACATTTTTTCTATGTACGGTCGCAGAAAGATGTAAATGCCGCCTTAAATTCACACGCTTTTGATTGGGAGCAGTATCCTGTCTGACATTTCTCGGGATTACGGATAAATGCCACTCGAACGTCAAGGAAAGAAATAGGTAATGACCTCTAAGGAAAGCCAGATCGAGCAACTGTTAATTGATAAACTCGTCGATCTCAAACACACCCATCGCCCCGACATCCGAGACCGTGAGTCGCTGGAGCAAAATTTCCGCGAAAAGTTCGAAACGCTCAATCGAGTCAAACTCACCGATGCCGAGTTCGCCCGCCTGCTCGACAGCATCACCAGCCCCGATGTCTTCGCCTGCGCCGAGACTTTGCGCCATCGCAACACCTTCGAGCGCGAGGACGGCACGCCGCTGCACTATCAACTGGTCAACCTCAAGGACTGGTGCAAGAACAGCTTCGAGGTGGTCAACCAGCTTCGCATCAACACCAAGAACAGCTTTCACCGTTATGACGTGATTCTGCTCATCAACGGCCTGCCGCTGGCGCAGATCGAATTGAAATCATTGCAGGTAAGCCCGCGGCGGGCCATGCAGCAGATTATCGATTATAAAAACGATCCCGGCAACGGATACGCCAATACCCTGTTGTGCTTCATGCAGCTTTTCGTGGTTAGCAACCGCAGCCGGACCTGGTATTTTGCCAACAACAATAATGAGCATTTCCGGTTCGATGCTGACGAGCGCTTTCTGCCCATCTATCAGTTTGCCACCCAGGACAACAAAAAGGTCACCCATCTCGATGACTTTGCCGAACAGTTTCTTGCCAAGTGCACCCTGGCCGAGATGATCAGCCGCTACATGGTGCTGATCCAGACCGAGCGTAAACTGATGATGATGCGGCCTTATCAAATCTATGCGGTGCAGGCCATTGTGGACTGCATCCATCAGAACCGCGGCAACGGCTACATCTGGCATACCACCGGCAGCGGCAAGACGCTGACCTCTTTCAAGGCCTCCACCCTGCTCAAGGACAACCCGGACATAGAAAAATGCCTGTTCGTGGTGGACAGAAAAGACCTCGACCGCCAGACTCGGCAGGAATTCAACCGCTTTCAACCCAATTGTGTGGAGGAGAACACCAACACCGCGACCCTGGTCCGCCGCCTGCTCTCCGAAGACTATGCCGACAAGGTCATTGTCACAACCATCCAAAAGCTTGGCCTGGCCCTGGATCCCAACCATAAAAAGTAGTACAAGAAACGGCTGGAACCTTTACGAAACAAGCGCATCGTCTTCATCTTCGACGAGTGCCACCGCTCCCAGTTCGGTGAGAACCACAAGGCAATCCGGGAATTTTTCCCAAACGCCCAGCTCTTTGGCTTTACCGGCACGCCCATCTTTGAGCAGAACGCCACGTACCAGCAGATCGAGGACCAGCAGGCCAGCCTGGTGACAACAAAGGACGTTTTTGACAAGCAGCTTCACGCCTATACTATCACCCATGCCATTGACGACGGCAATGTGCTCCGCTTCCATGTAGATTACTACAAGCCGGAAAGCGACGCCCCCATAAGGCCCGGCGAGACCCTGGCCAAGCAGGCCGTGGTGGAAGCCATACTGGAAAAGCATGACGCCGCGACCAATAGCCGCCGCTTCAATGCCCTGCTTGCCACGGCCTCCATTGATGACGCCATCGAGTATTACAACCTGTTCAAACAAATTCAGGACAAGAAGCAAGCCGAGGATGAAAATTTCAATCCGCTGCAAATTGCCTGTGTCTTTTCGCCCCCCGCCGAGGGGAACAGGGATGTGGCCCAACTCCAGGAAGATCTGCCTCAGGAGAAGACCGACAACCAGGTAGAACCCAACCGGAAAAAAGAGGCCCTCAAGGCCATCATTGTCGACTACAACCGGCAATACGGCACAAACTTCGATATCGGCCAGTTTGACCTTTACTACCAGGACATCCAGCAGCGCATCAAGGACCAGAAATATCCGAACAGCGACCTGCCACGCGAAAAGAAAATCGACCTGACCATCGTGGTGGATATGCTGCTCACCGGCTTTGACTCGCAGTACCTCAACACCCTCTATGTTTACAAAAACCTCAAATACCACGGACTGATCCAGGCATTCTCCCGCACCAACCGGGTGCTCAACGATTCCAAGCCCTACGGCAACATCCTCGACTTTCGCGCCCGGAAGGCCGCCGTGGACGAGGCCATCGCCCTCTTCTCCGGCGAGGCTCCTGAACGGGCCAAGGAGATCTGGCTGGTGGATCCCGCGCCCAAGGTGGCTGAAAAACTGAAAAAGGCGGTGCAGGGGCTTGAAGAGTTCATGAAATCCCAGGGGCTTTCATGCAGGCCGGAGGAGGTGGCCAACTTGAAGGGCGACGAGGCTCGGGCCGCCTTTATCAACCATTTCAAAGAGGTGCAGCGCCTCAAGACCCAGCTCGACCAGTACACCGATCTCGACTCCGAAACCAGGCAGACCGTCGAGTCCCTCATTGCCGAGGATGACCTGCGCGCCTTCCGTGGCGTCTATCTGGATGTTGCCAAAGATCTCAAGGCACGGCAGGAAAAAAGCCATGATCCGGCCGATCCGTTGTAACAACTCGATTTTGAGTTTGTGCTCTTTGATTCCGCGCTCATCGACTACGACTACATCATGAAGCTCATCGCCCGCTTCAGCCAAACGGAGCCCAAGAAGCGGAAGATGACCCGCGAGCAGCTCATCGGCCTGCTTGCCAGCAATGCCAAGTTCCTTGACGAACGCGAGGAGCTGATCGAATACGTGAACACCCTGCAAGAGGGCGAGGGCCTGAGCGAAAAGGATATCCGCGAGGGCTTTGAGCGCTTCAAGGCCGAAAAGCATTCCCGGGAACTTGCCGCCATTGCCCAAAAACACGGGCTTGCGACAGATGCCCTGCAAGGCTTTATCGACCGCATCATGGACCGCATGATTTTTGATCCTGACGCGCTCACCGAACTCCTGGCCCCGCTAGGCCTGGGCTGGAAGGCGCGGGCAAAGAAGGAGCTAAAGCTGATGGACGATCTCTCGCCGCTGCTCCGCAAGCTGGCGCAAGGCAAGGATATCTCAGGGTTGGAAGTGTACGAACAATGATCATGGAGGAGTGCCATGCAAGCTGAAATCGTCCAAATGACCGAAACTTTCGAGGCCCACGCCCAGGAGACGGAAAACGGCGTCGAATACTGGTTGGCGCGGGATCTCCAGCATCTGCTGGGATATACCAAGTGGGACAATTTCCTGAATGTGATCTCCAAGGCCAAGACCGCCTGCGAACTCTCCGGGCATGCTATCGAAGACCATTTTGCCGATGTCGGGAAAATGGTCGAACTCGGCTCCGGCAGCCGCCGCGAAATCCACGATATCATGCTCACCCGCTATGCCTGTTATCTTGTCGCCCAGAACGGCGACCCGGCCAAGCAGGCCGTCGCCTTTGCCCAGACCTACTTTGCCATGCAGACCCGCAAGGCCGAGCTGATCGAGCAGCGCATGCTGGAGACGGAGCGGGTGTCGGCGCGCCGCAAGCTGGCCGACACCGAGAAGGAGCTTTCCAAGGTCATCTACGAGCAGACCGGCGGCAACCGTAACTTCGGCCTCATCCGCAGCAAGGGCGACCAGGCCCTGTTCGGCAGAACCACCCAAACCATGAAAGCCCGCTGGAAGGTGCCGGCGAACCGCCCCCTGGCCGACTTTGCCCCCACCATCATCCTCAAGGCCAAGGACTTTGCCACCGAGATCACCATCCACAACGCCCGCGAGCGGAACATGCAAAGCGAGCCGGAAATCTCAAGTGAGCATGTCACCAACAACCAGGCCGTGCGCCAGACCCTGCTCAATCGGGGCATCCGCCCGGAAAACCTG
>JAJRWE010000001.1 GCA_024276955.1 Gammaproteobacteria bacterium | reverse complement strand
GATCTGAAGCCACTAGGCTATCGCGGCCCAAGGGTCGGCTCCTACGGCGCCTGGAGCCTGTTGTTTCAGGAAGGCTCGACCAGGAAGACGTGGCCACCGATGGCGAAGGTGACTTCCTTGGCCTTGGCCCAGTAAGGATCGGCCAGCTTGGGGGCGTAGTAGTGCAGGGCGCCATTGGTGCGATCCATGATGCGGCGCACCTTCTCCGGCAGGGCCAGGTATTTGATGAAAATGAAGCGGGCAATCATCTGTGCCTGTTTCCAGGCGCGTTGCTCGTTGGGCCGGTCACTCTTGCCGTCATGGGTCCAGCTGAACTGGCGCTTCTGCCACACCACGCCGCAGAGGGTGTTCGGATAACGCCGGTTCTGCATACGGTTGATGGTCACAAAGGCGACGGCAAGCTGTCCATCGATGGGTTCGCTGCGGGCCTCGAAATAGAGATTCAGCGCCAGGCAGCGCATCTCCTTGGTCTCTTTGGGGCTGAGGGTGGTTTCGGCCAGTGCCCGCTCGGTGCCGAAGGCCAGCAATAACAACAAGAAAACTCTCATACGACAATTCCTGATGGCGACATTTCTGTGCGGACAAGGTTGACCAGCGGTGAAATTTTAACCAATTTGATTGATTTATGACCAATAAGCAGTTTTTATGCCGTATAGAATTTTGTGTTTGAAAACAGGCATATTGTGTGCATGTGGAATTCTTTGGCGGCGCGTGACGGTGAATTTGTAAAGAAAACCGACATGTTTGCATGGGCTATACCGGCTATACGGGCTATTGCGTGTGCGGCCCCCTCCTACCCTTTCGGCATATTTCCCCGGGGCGTGGTACTTTGCGATCCTTTGCGCCCTTCGCGGTGAATGTGCTTTCAGCGCACCGCAGGCCAATTCAAACTCAACCAGCAGGAGTCACAGAACCATGTCAGAAACCATCACTGAATTTTTTGTCCAGGGCATGAAGTGCGGTGGTTGTACCGCCAATGCCAACAAGGCCCTGGCCGGTGTGCCGGGTTTCGTTTCTGCCGAGTTTGACCTGGACGCCGGTACCGCCAAGGTGGTGGGTGAGGTGGATCCACAGGCGGTGTGCCAGACGCTCACCGAGGCGGGCTATCCGGCGGTGGTGAAGAGCACCTGATGCCGACGGTTCGGCTCTCCATCGGCGGCATGGCCTGCGCGGGTTGCGTGGGGGCGGTGGAGGACGCGTTGAAATCGGTGCCGGGGGTGGAGGTCGCCAGCGTTAACTTCGCCGAACACACCGCCGAGGTGACGGGCGAGGCCACTGCTGAAGAACTCATTAAGGCCGTTACCGCCGCCGGCTATGAGGCCGCCGAGCTGAGAAGCGCCGCCGATGAGGAGGAGAAGGAAGTCGCCGAGCAGGCCCATTATCATCGCCTGCTGCGCCAGGCGCTGGTGGCCGGTGTCATCGGTTTGCCGCTGATGCTGGTCGGTTGGTTGGGGCTGATGCCGCCGCTGGAAGGTGCCGGTCGGGTTTTCTGGTTCGTGGTCGCCGGGCTGTCGCTGTTCGTGCTCTGGTACGCCGGTGGGCGTTTCTTCAGCGGCGCGTGGAAGTCCTTCGTCAATCACAATGCCAATATGGACACCCTGGTGGCCCTGGGCACCGGCACCGCCTGGGCCTATTCCAGCCTGGTGTTGCTGTGGCCGACGCTGGTGCCGGAGTCCGCCCGACACCTGTACTTCGAGGCCGCGGCCATCATCATCGCCCTTATCAACCTCGGCGGGGCACTGGAGATGCGTGCCCGCGGCAAGACCTCTGAGGCCATCAAGCGCCTCATCGGCCTGGCGCCCAAGACCGCGCGCGTGGTGCGCGAGGGTCGTGAGCAGGACGTGCCTATCGAGGAGGTGGGTCTGGGTGAGACCCTGCGCGTACGCCCCGGTGAGAAGATCCCGGTGGACGGCGTGATCATTGACGGCCGCACCACGGTGGACGAATCCATGCTCACTGGCGAGCCTATGCCGGTGTCCAAGGCCGTGGATGACGAGGTGGTGGGCGGTACCCTGAACAAGCGCGGCAGTTTCCTCATGCAGGCGAAACATGTGGGCGCCGACACGGCCTTGGCGCGCATCGTCGAGATGGTGCGCCAGGCGCAGAATTCCAAGCCGGCTATCGGTCGTCTGGCCGACCGCATCGCCAGTGTATTCGTGCCCTCGGTGCTGATCATTGCCGTGCTCACCTGCCTCGCCTGGTATAACTTCGGCCCCGAGCCGCGCATCAGCTATATGCTGGTGACCACCATGACCGTACTCATCATCGCCTGTCCCTGTGCCCTCGGTCTGGCTACACCCATCGCCATCATGGTGGGGGTCGGCAAGGCGGCGGAGAACGGTATTTTGATCCGCAACGGCGAGGCCCTGCAGCGGGCCGGCTCGCTGGATACGGTGGTGCTGGATAAGACCGGCACCGTCACCGAGGGCCGTCCGGCGCTGACCGCCGTGGAGCCCATCCATGGTTTAGACGAGGCTGGGCTGCTGCATCTGGCTGCGGCCATCGAGCAGGGTTCCGAGCACCCGCTGGCCGAGGCGGTGCTGCAAGCGGCGCGGGAGCGAGGCATCGAATGGCCGGCGGTAGAGGATTTCGCTGCCGTCGAAGGCCGGGGCGTGCGCGGGTGCGTGGAGGGTCACGAGGTGTTATTCGGCAACGCCAAACTGATGGCGGACAATGGCATAGAGCCCGGCGGGCTGGTCACGCGTGCCGAGGCCCTGGCCTTTGATGCGCAGACGCCCATGTTCCTTGCCATGGACGGCCGTATCGCCGGTCTGCTGGCGGTCAGCGACCCGATCAAGGCCGACTCCCGTGAGGCCATCGCCCGCTTGCGTGCCGAGGGTATCCGCGTGGTGCTGCTCACCGGCGACAACCGTGCCACGGCCGAGGCGGTGGCGCGTACGGTGGGTGTGAGTGATGTGATCGCCGAGGTGCTGCCGGGCGAGAAGGCCGACAAGGTGGCCGCGCTGCAGGGCGAAGGGCGTGTGGTGGGTATGGTGGGTGACGGCATTAACGATGCCCCGGCGCTGGCGCGCGCCGACGTGGGCTTCGCCATTGGTACCGGCACCGATGTGGCCATTGAGAGCGCCGATATCACCCTCATGCGCGGCTCCCTGCACGGTGTGGCCGATGCCATTGCCGTCTCCCGTGCCACGGTGCGCAACATCAAGCAGAACCTGTTCGGCGCTTTTATCTACAACGTGGTGGGTATCCCGGTGGCGGCGGGTGTGTTGTACCCCTTTGATGGGCCGTTGCTCAACCCGGTGATTGCCGGCGCTGCCATGGCCCTGTCCTCGGTGACCGTGGTCAGCAATGCCAATCGCTTGCGGTTTTTTCAACCGAGAGTGCGTAGCGGAGGGCGTCCATGAGTGACTGGCTGGTGAATCTGGGTGGGTTGGCGTTGATGGGTTTTATTGTCTGGTGGTTCTGGCTGGCGCCGCGGGGCCGCTGATCGCCGGACAGATCACGATGTATCCCATGGTAGGAGCGGGCCATGCCCGCGATGAGATGTCTGCTCGACAGGAAAAGTCAGCAAGAAACTGTGGGAGCGGCTTCAGCCGCGAATGAAAGGGTGATTTATCCTTCGCGGCTGAAGCCGCTCCCACAGATTAACTCTCTTCTCTACCGTTATCGCGGGCATGGCCCGCTCCTACAGAACACCTTAAGACCTCAGGTCTTGAACCTGTCCGCCAGATTGCGCAGCTGTGTGGCCAGCTGGGTAAGGTCTTCGCTGGCCCGGGCGACCTGCTCGGAGCCGCCGACGGCGGCATCCGTGCACTGACTGATATGCTGGATGTTTTGGTTCACCTCTTCGGCGACATGACTCTGTTCCTCGGCGGCACTGGCGATCTGTGTGTTGAGGTCACGGATCTCTTCAATGGCGGTGTTGATGTTTTGCAGTGTGTCATTGACCCGGCTGGCGTTTTCCACTCCGGCCTGACTCTGTGCCTGGTTTTCATCCATCACCTTGACTGCCTCCCGGGCGCGCGATTGCAGGCGCTCGATCATGTTCTGAATCTCCTGCGTGGACTCCTGTGCGCGGCTGGCCAGGGTGCGGACTTCATCGGCGACCACGGCGAAACCGCGTCCCTGTTCACCGGCGCGGGCGGCCTCGATGGCGGCGTTGAGGGCCAGCAGATTGGTCTGCTCGGCAATGCCTCTAATGACGTCCAGCACGCCGCCGATCTCATTGGATTCTGACTGCAACTGGTGGATGACGGCGGTGGCCTTTTGGATTTCGCTGGCGAGGCTGTCCATGGCGTCGATGTTGCGATTGACAATGCTTCGTCCGTTGCCGGCTGCCTGATTGGCCTTGTCGGCCGCGGTTGCCGCCTGCTGCGTATTGCACGCAACCTCCTGCACCGCAGCGGCCATCTCGTTGATGGCGGTCGCCAACTGGTCGGCCTGCATCTGCTGTTCGGTGATCTCGCTGTTGGATTTCTCGGCGACCTGGGAGAGCTGCTGGGCAGAGCCCGTCAGGCTGTCTGTTGAGCCCTTGATATCACCCACCAGGGCTTGCAGTTTGCCGACAAAGACGTTGAACCAGTGGGCGACTTCGCCCAGCTCATCCTTGCGGCTCTCGTCCAGCCGCCGGGTCAGGTCGCCGTCGCCCTCGGCGATCTCCTGCAGGGCGGTGGCCAGTTGTTCGAGCTTTTTACCGATGGTCTTTTTGTAGATTAAATAGAGTAGGACAAAGATGAGCAAGGCGGTGGCGAGCAGGAAGCCGGTGATCTTGTAGCTGAGTGCCATGCCATTGGCAAGTGCCTGATCGATGGGCAGGGCAACTTCCAGTACGCCACGAACATCGTTGAGCTGCCAGTCGTTCTGGGGTGTGTCGGCGCGGGAATTGTGGCAGTCGACGCAGGCCTGGTTGATCATCCGGTCGGCGATGGCAACGCGCACCATGGTCTTGCCGTCGACATTCTCGGTGCGGCTGAACACCGTATCGGGATTTTGGCTGAGGGTGCGCCAGGCTTCGTTGCCGAAGTCATCTATCTGGCGGTTTTCGCGATTGGGAAACGGGAAGGCCGAGTAAAGGTGGATGGAGATGCCCTGTTCTGCGAGCAGGCCGCTGAGGTCATGGATCATGGTCGCCGGCAGGGGGATGCTGTCGGGGTTGGTCTGGTGGTCGATGGCCGGGGAAATGCTATCTTTGCCGGCGATCTTCTTGATCACGTTCTTGGTGTAATAGGCGCGCAGGGTCTTGAACTGCTGCACGGTGGTCTCGGCCTGGGCAATGGCCTCCTGCTCGGTGTTCTTGTGCACCATGTTGGGAATCAATAATGCCAGGGCAATGATGCAGACGGTGAAAACCAGGCTGATCGGTGTGAACAGCTGCCAGAACAAGGATTTCTTCATAACATGAATCCCAGAGTAAATTGATAGGTAAATAACGGATATTTATGCGGAAAAAGTATCGGCAACACAGAGGTGGACTTTAGGGGGGCACCCAAATAATCAATCTGAGGCACATTGAAAGAGTACTAGGCGTAGAATTTCTGTGCTGCCGCCGCCGGGCGGGCATCTGTTATTATTGCCGTCCGTCTCCAACCGCCGGCTGTCGGCACAGAATCCGCGATGAGGAACCCCATGCCTGAATACCGCTCCCGCACGTCCACCCACGGCCGCAACATGGCCGGCGCCCGCGCCCTGTGGCGCGCCACCGGCATGAAAGATGATGATTTTGACAAGCCCATCATCGCCATCGCCAATTCCTTCACCCAGTTCGTGCCCGGCCATGTGCACCTGAAAGACATGGGTCAGCTGGTGGCGCGCGAGGTGGAAAAGGCCGGCGGTGTGGCTAAGGAGTTCAACACCATTGCCATTGATGACGGCATCGCCATGGGCCATAGTGGCATGCTCTATTCGCTACCCTCGCGCGAGCTCATCGCCGACTCGGTGGAATATATGGTGAATGCCCACTGTGCCGATGCCCTGGTGTGCATCTCCAATTGCGACAAGATCACCCCCGGCATGCTTAATGCCGCATTGCGTTTGAATATACCCACCATTTTTGTTTCCGGTGGGCCGATGGAGTCGGGCAAGGCGGTGATCGATGGTCAGGAGGTTCACCTGGATCTGGTGGATGCCATGGTCAGTGCCGCCGATGCCTCGGTGGATGATGATACGGTGATGCAACTGGAGCGTTCCGCCTGCCCCACCTGCGGCTCCTGCTCCGGTATGTTTACTGCCAATTCCATGAACTGCCTCACCGAGGCGCTGGGCCTGTCGCTGCCGGGCAATGGCTCCCTGCTCGCTACCCATGCCGACCGCCGCGAGTTGTTTCTCGAGGCCGGGCGGCGCATCGTCGACATTGCCCGCACTTGGTACGAGCGCGACGACGCCTCGGTGCTGCCGCGCTCGGTGGCCAGCTTTGCCGCCTTCGAGAACGCCATGATGCTGGATATCGCCATGGGCGGTTCCACCAACACCATTCTGCACCTGCTGGCGGCGGCGGAAGAGGGGCAGGTGAAGTTCACCATGGACGACATCGACCGCCTCTCGCGGCGCGTGCCGCAGCTGTGCAAGGTGGCGCCCTCGACGCAGAAATATCACATGGAAGACGTGCACCGCGCCGGTGGCGTGATGGGCATCCTCGGTGAGCTGGATCGGGCCGGCCTGCTCCACCGCGACCTGCCCATGATTCATGCCGAAACGGTGGCCAAGGCACTGGAACAGTGGGATGTGATGCAGACCGGCGACGAGTCGGTAAAGACCTTTTTCCGCGCCGCCCCCGGCAACGTGCCCACCCAGCAGGCCTTCAGCCAGGAAAAACGCTGGCCGTCGCTGGACGATGATCGCGCCGAGGGCTGCATCCGCGATCTGGCCCACGCCTACAGTACAGAGGGCGGCCTCGCCGTGCTCTACGGCAACATCGCCGAGGATGGCTGCGTGGTGAAGACCGCCGGGGTGGATGAGTCTATTCTCACCTTCAGTGGTCCCGCGCGCATCTTCGAGAGCCAGGACGACGCCGTGTCGGCCATTCTTGGCGACCGCATCAAGGAAGGTGACGTGCTGGTCATTCGCTACGAGGGCCCGCGTGGGGGGCCCGGGATGCAGGAAATGCTGTATCCCACCAGCTATTTGAAATCGAAGGGGCTGGGTAAGGCCTGCGCGCTGATCACCGATGGGCGTTTTTCCGGCGGCACCTCCGGCCTGTCCATCGGCCACGTCTCGCCGGAGGCCGCCGAGGGCGGCGCCATTGGTCTGGTAAAAGAGGGTGACCGCATTGAGATCGATATCCCTAATCGCTGCATTCGCCTGGCGATCCCCGACGAGGAGTTGGTGGCGCGGCGCGTGGCCATGGTGGCGAAGGGGAAAGTCGCGTGGAAACCGGTGGATCGTGACCGCCAAGTATCCGCCGCCCTGCGCGCCTATGCAGCGCTCGCTACCTCCGCCTCACGCGGTGCGGTGCGGGACGTGAGCCAGATCGAGAAATAGGCAGGCCGGCACTCATTGCTGTAGGAGCGTTTTATCTCGTGACACCGCTCTGCGGTGTCACGCATCCTGTGGCGCTCAGCGCCACGTCACCCAAGGCGGAATGACCGGCCCCTTTGCGTTACACCGCAGAGCGGTGTCACGAGCCTGAGAATATTGGCGTCTATTGGCGTCATTTGTGGATTGCTTTCCCATCCCTTTCGCAGGCACGGGGCATCCATCGCGGCCTGGGGGTCCGCTCCTACAGCGAACTCCAGCTCGACTTCTTGCGTGGCCGCAGGCTGGGGGCAATCAGGCCGAGGATGATGCCGAGGATGATGACCCCGGCGCCGGTGAGAAACCACTCGCGCTCGGCGCTGTCGCGCAGCATCTGGTTTTCCTGCTGTACCAGTTCGTGTTCGTTTTCAATATCCAGCAGTTCTTTCTTCAGCCGGGTGTTTTCATTTTTCAGTTGCAGGGGTTTGGCGGCGACGCTGCGCAGCCGGTCGAGTTCTTCGTTGAGTTTCTCATCTTCCTTTTTCAGCTTGGCGTACTGCTCGCTGATGCCGCCTGCTTTGCTGCTGGTGGCCGCCAGCTCTTCTTTTAGCCGGGCATTTTCCGTTTCCAGCTCGGCCAGTTTTTTCTGTATTGCCGCCAGGCGGTGTTTGGCGATGGGGGTTGAGGTCATGTACTGATTCAGCACCCAGCCCTCGGTACCATCTGCGAGACGCACCCGGCTGTATTTGTCGCCCGTTTCCAGTACCTCCATTTTTGTACCGCTGGGCAGGGTGCGCAGTATCTGGTGCTGGTTGGACTGTCCTGAACGCAGGGTGATGACGATCTGATCGACGACATATTTTGTTTCTGCATAGACGCTGCCGCCCAACAGTAACAGGCAGAGGGCAAAGAGAAATTTTCTGGTCATGGTTTGGGGTACCAACTTAACTTGCGTCATATTAAGGTCAGCTGACACCGGTGTGGACCGGGGTCATGATGGAGTTTATGGTCTTGCTTGCACATTGGGTTGCGATCCGCGATGCTTGGCGCCACTAGGAGGCTGCGGCGATAATACTCTATCGCTCTGGCGGACTCAAAAGTCCGACCGGTGAAAAACCAGGTTCTGTACATAATGACTATCGGGCGTTACTGGTTCCTGGGCAGAATTGACCTGATCGGCGGGCTTGATATACTTTTACGCTTAAGTCGACAGGGGAGGCGCGACATTATCTGGCGGTCAATATCTGGCCGGCGTCGCGGCAACGGAAGATTCCAACGAAAGGTATTGTTCCATGACAAAAAGAAGCGGAATAGCTGTACTGCTCATTACCTTGATGAGTGCGGGGGGAGTTTACGCAGCGGAGAAGAACATCGCCGGCAGCATGCGCGATGGCGAAGGTGATCCCGTGGCCGGAAAGGAAAAGGCCGAGATGTGTGGCGGTTGCCACGGTGCCGAGGGTATGAGCGTCGACCCCGCCTTCCCGCATCTGGCGGGGCAGTATGCAGGTTATATCTACAAGCAGACGTTGGATTTTCAGCTGGGCAACCGCGGCGACGATACCATGAGTGCCATGGCCGGCATGGTTAGCGATAGCCAGGATCTGAAGGATATCTCTGCTTATTATGCCAGCCTGAAGATGATGAAGGGTGCGCCGGGTGATGCCAAGCTGGCCAAGAAAGGCGAGAAGCTATACCTGAGCGGCAACAAGAAGCTGGGCGATTTTGCCGCCTGCATCCGCTGCCATGGCGAGCAGGGCAAGGGCCTGGACAAGAAAAATGCGCTGTTTCCCGTGATTGGTGGGCAGTCCAGGGACTACCTGATCAAGCAACTCAAGGACTTCAAGTCCGGTGCCCGCACCAATGATCCGGCCAGCATGATGGCCGTGGTGGCGCAGGGCATGACGGATGAGGAAATCATCGCGGTGTCGGAGTACCTGTCCGGCCTCTGAGACAAGCGGTAGTGATGAGTACCGAACGCGCCCAGGTTATCCGGGGCGCGTTTTTTTGTGTCTGGTTATCGGTTAGGGCGTGATATATCAGCGCGGAAAGACGACGAGGTGGTGCACATCTGCGCGGATGGCGACCTGTTCGCCGATGGCGTGATCCAGGTGGCTGGGGAGCAGGGACAGCAGTTGGGTGCCGGTGGGTAGTTTCAGGGTATAGAGTGTCTCGGCCCCCTTGAAGGCCTTCTGTACGATGCGGGCCTGCTGCTGACCACCAGGGTCGGGGACGATGTCATCGGGGCGCAGCAGCAGCTCTACGGGCGCACCCGGTGGGCAGTCGTAGGCGCGGTCGCCCTGTAGCATGCCGAGTTCGGTTTTCACGGTGTCGCGGCTCAGCATGGTTCCAGGGATGAATACACCCTGGCCAATGAAGTCGGCGACGAAGCGATCCTGCGGTTCGTGGTAGAGATTGAAGGGCGTGTCCCACTGCAGAATGCGGCCCTGCGACATGACGCCGACCTGGTCGCCGAGGGCGAAGGCCTCGTCCTGATGGTGGGTGACGAGGATGCCGGTGATACCCGCGCTCTTGAGGATGTCGCGCACTTCCAGACTGAGACGTTCGCGGGTATCCACGTCGAGATTGGAAAAGGGTTCGTCCATGAGGATGGCGTGTGGTTGAGCGGCGAGGGCGCGGGCCAGTGCCACGCGCTGTTGTTGGCCACCGGACAGCTCATGGGGATAACGTGCGACAAGATCCGACAGGCCGACCAGTTTGAGCATGCGCTCGACGGTTTCACGCCGCTGACGGCTCGACTGCTTGCGCAGGGCGAAGCTCACGTTATTACCGACGGTCATATGTGGGAACAGGGCGTAGTCCTGAAAGACCATACCCAGGCGGCGTTTTTCCGGGGCCAGGATGAAACCCGGGCGTGACAGGCTGACGTCGCCCATACGGATCTCGCCCTGGCTGATGGGCTCGAAACCGGCGATGGCGCGCAGCGCCGTGGTCTTGCCGCAGCCGCTGGGCCCGAGCAGGCAGGCCAGGCTGCCTTCGTTGACGTGCAGGGACAGGCCGCTGACCACGATCTGTTCGCGGTAGCGGCACTCGATGTTCTTGATTTCCAGTAGGGGTTGCATCGGGCGGATGATAGCAGAGGCACGCTTGCCCGGGTCGGCCGACCGTCAGCCGAGGAGGAATTCCAGCAGGGCCTTCTGTGAGTACAGGCGGTTTTCCGCCTCGTCCCACACCACGCTCTGCGGGCCGTCGATGACGTCGGCGGCCACTTCCTCGCCGCGGTGGGCGGGCAGACAGTGCATGAACAGGGCGTCGGGCGCGGCCTGCGCCATCAGTTCGGCGTCGACCTGATAGTCGGCAAAGGCCTGCTCGCGCGCCGTTTGCTCTTCTTCCTGACCCATGCTGGACCAGACGTCGGTGACGACCAGGTCGGCGCCAGCGGCGGCCTCGGCAGGGGAGGTGCACAGACTGACGTGATCTCTGGCCTGCGCCAGCACCCCGGCGGCGGGCAGGTAGCCCTCGGGTGCGGCGATACGTAGCTGGAAGTTGAACTGGCGGGCGGCGTTGATGTACGAATGACACATGTTGTTACCGTCACCGATCCAGGCCACGGTCTTGCCGGTAATGTCGCCGCGATGCTCGACCCAGGTCTGCATGTCGGCCAACAGCTGACAGGGGTGGAATTGGTCGGTGAGGGCATTGATCACTGGCACGCTGGAGAACTCGGCGAAGCGTTCGATCTTTTCGTGCTCGAAGGTACGGATCATGATCACGTCCAGCATGCGGGACATGACGCGTGCCGAATCCTCGATGGGCTCACCGCGCCCCAGTTGGGTGTCGCGCGGCGAGAGAAAGATGGCGTGGCCGCCGAACTGCGCCATGCCGGCCTCGAAGGAGACGCGGGTACGGGTGGAGGATTTCTCGAACACCATGCCCAACACCTTGTTTTTCAGCGGCTGATAGATCTCGCCATGGTGTTGCATTTTCTTGAGTTCGATGGCGCGTTGGATAAGGGCGCGCAGCTCATCACGACTCAGGTCGTTGAGGGTGAGGAAGTGTCGTACGGTCACGGCGGTGATCTCTGCAGGGTCGGATGAATTTAGGTTCAGGCGAGGAGGCGGCGGATCAGGGTGGACAGGGTGTCCACCAGCATTGCGGCCTCGTCGTTATCCAGGGTCAACGGCGGCAGCAGGCGCACCACCTGGCCGGCGGTCACGTTGATCAACAGGCCCTCGTCCAGTGCCTGCGACACCAGCTCGGCACAGGGCCGGTCCAGCTCGATGGCCAGCAGCAGGCCCTGGCCGCGGATCTCGCTGACACCGTCGATGCCGTCGAGAGCGCTGCTGAAGTCGGCCTGCAGCTGCAGGCCCAGGGTCTTGGCGCGGGCGGCGAGGTCGAGCTCGTCCATGGTGTCGATGACCGCCAGCGCGGCGGCGCACACCAGCGGATTGCCGCCGAAGGTGGAGCCGTGGTTGCCGGGATGGAACAGTTCGGCGGCCTCGCCACGGGCCAGACAGGCGCCGATGGGCACGCCGTTGCCCAGCGCCTTGGCGCTGGTGAGCACGTCGGGCCGTGCGCCGCTGTGCTGCCAGGCGAACCATTCACCGCTGCGGCACAGGCCGGTCTGGATCTCGTCCAGCATCATCAGCCAGCCATTGTCGTCGCACAGCCGACGGATGCCGGGCAGATAGTCGTCGCCGGGGATGCGAATACCGTTTTCGCCCTGCACCGGTTCCACCAGCACGGCGGCGATGTCTTTATTCTTGCTCAGCGCGGCGATGGCCTCGAGGTCATCGTAGGGCACGCGCAGGAAGCCGCTCACCAGCGGCTCAAAACCGGCCTGCACCTTGCGGTTGCCGGTGGCGCTGAGGGTGGCCAGGGTGCGGCCGTGGAAGCTGCCCTCCATGACCATGATGGCGGGGCGCTCGATGTCACGGCCATGGCCGTGCAGGCGCGCCAGCTTGATGGCGGCCTCGTTGGCCTCGGCGCCGGAGTTGCCGAAGAACACCCGATCCATGCCGGCCACGGCGGTGAGCCGGTCGCCCAGGGCCTGCTGGCGTTGGATGCCGTACAGATTGGAGGTGTGCACCAGTTGGCCGGCCTGATCGCAGAGGGCTCGGGTGACGGCCGGGTGGGCATGGCCCAGGCTGCACACGGCAATACCGCTGATGGCATCCAGGTAGCGCTTGCCACTCGTATCCCATAGCCAGGCGCCGTCGCCTTTCTCGAAGCTGACAGGGAGCCGTCCGTAGGTGGTCATCAGTGTGTTTGACATGGTTGGGTGTGCTTCATTAATTTTTATTAAACGGGCTAAAAAACAAAAAGGCAGTCCCGATAGAGACTGCCGTCTTGTAGATCGACCGATTCTATCGGCTAATTAATCCCGAGGCAATAGTGGGTTTATAGGTGATTTGTAAAGAATGACGGGCTCTGCAAGGCGATTTCGCCGTTGTTGCGCTTGTCGCGGCCGAGCAGGGTTTCAGCCCAGATTAATCAGGGTGAGGACAAGAACGCGCGCCATGTGCGGAATCTCTGCATGTGTTTATCAAGAAGCTGTGAGACGGGCAGGATGTCGATGCCTTCGGCGGCCAGTCGCGGCAGTTCCTGCTCCAGTACCTCAAGGGTCTCGGGATAGGGGTGGCCGATGGCCAGGGCGATGCCGTATTTACGGGCCAGTCGCACGGTGCGGCGCAGTTCGGCGCGGATTTTGGCGGGGTCGCGGTCGTTGTCGAGGAACACGTCACGGCGGATGTTGGGCACCCAGTTTTCGTTGGCGGCCTGTATCGCCACACTGGCCTTGGTGGTGTAACTGTCGACGAAATAGAGTTTGTCGTGTTTGTCCAGCGCCTGCATCAGCCAGCGCATGTAGCCCAGGTTCTGGGTGAGCAGACTGCCCATGTGGTTGTTGATGCCGGCGAGGTGGGGTACGGCAGCGATGTCGTCACGCAACTGGTGCAGGAGCTGTTGCCGGGTCATATCCAGGGTCAGGCCGCCGGGGCCGAGACGATTGCGCTCCATGGCCTCCATGGGCAGGTGCAGCATAACCTCCTTGTTGAGGCGGTTGGCGAGATTGGCCAGTTCACGGGCATGGGGGGTGTGCGGCAGGAAGGCGTAGGTGATGGCCCAGGGCAGGCGGATGGCGCGCAGGTCACGATCGCGGAGGTTGCCGAGGTCATCGATGATGATGCTGATGGCCGGGCGATCGGCCTCGGCGATGGGGGTGACGGGTTCGGCAACGGCCTGCGTCCCGGCCAGCATCCCCGCCAGCAGCAGGGCTGGCAAGAATACCGTCTTTATCAGGTTGAGCGGGCCGGTTTTCATCCCTCTGGGCCGATCAGTCCTCTTCTTGATGGAGCGCTAGCGGCTTTGCAGGATCTGCAGCCCCTTGAGGATGTTCAGCGCCTCGTACAGCTGATAGTCGGTCTGCGCCAAAGGCAGCTCGGGTGCCTTTTTGTCGGCCTTGGTGTCGGTTTTCTTCTCCTTGTTATTGCCGTTTTCCAGGTGGCCGGTGAGATCGGCCTCCTTCAGGCGGCCATCTTCGGCGTGCTCCAAGGTGGTGATCTTGACCGGCTCAAGGACGATGTCAGGCTTGATGCCCTCGGCCTGAATAGAGCGACCGGACGGCGTGTAATAACGGGCCGTGGTAAGTTTCAGGGCGGTGTTATTGTTGAGCGGCAGGATGGTCTGCACCGAGCCCTTACCGAAGGTGCGGGTGCCGACGATGATGGCGCGTTTGTGATCCTGCAGGGCGCCGGCGACGATCTCGGAGGCCGAGGCGTAGCCGCCGTTGACCAGCACCACCAGCGGTGCACCGTCGAGCAGGGTGCGCGGTGTGGCGTTGAACTTCAGCTCCGAGTCGCGGATGCGGCCCTTGGTATAGACGATCAGACCGTCGTCGATGAAGGCGTCGGTGACGTCCACCGCGGCATTCAACACGCCGCCCGGATTGTTGCGCAGATCCAGTATTACTCCCTTCAGTGAACCGCCGCTTTCTTCCTTCAGTTTGTCGATGGCCTCGGCCAGATTTTCACCCGTGTGTGACTGGAACTGGGAGATACGGAGGTAGCCGAAACCGTCTTCGAGGCTGCGCTGGCGCACGCTCTTCACCTTGATGATGTCACGGGTGATGGTGATCTTGAGGGGCCTTTCTTCGCCTTCGCGGATGATGGTGAGGGTGATATCGGTACCCACCTTGCCACGCATGATCTTGACCGCGTCACGCAGGGTCATGCCCTTGACGGGTTTTTCATCGAGCCGGATAACCAGGTCGCCGGCCTCCACGCCGGCACGCTGGGCCGGGGTATCGTCGATGGGAGAGATGACCTTGACGAAGCCGTCCTCCATGCCGACCTCGATGCCGAGTCCGCCGAATTCGCCGGTGGTGCCCACCTGCAGGTCCTTGAAGCTATCGGGGTCGAGGTAGCTGGAATGGGGGTCGAGGCCGGAGAGCATGCCGCGGATGGCATTTTCTAACAGTTCCTTGTCGCTGACGGGCTCCACATAGTCTTTCTTGATGCGGGCGAAGATCTCGGTGAAGGTGCGCAGCTCATTGAGAGGCAGCTGTGCAGCGCCGGGCTGCTCCTTCTCTTTTTCGGCAAGCACACCCTGGCCGATGGCCAGCATGATACCGAGGGTGAGGCCGATGATGAGCACCAGCAGGGTGCGCGTGTTTGATTTCATGTGTAACTCCGTGGAGATGCCGCGATGGTTTGCTGCGATTCAATGGACACTGCTAAGGATCGATTGCGGCCTTGCTCTGCGGGGCTTCACAATCGATCATACCGGCGTGCCCGAATACTTACGGCGCAAGATTGCGCCGATTATGCCGGACTCCCGGGGAACTTGCACATTTCCTGCCTGCTTCCCGGTGTGCGGGTATGGATGCTCAGCGGCCTGCTGACTTCTTCGGCTTGCCGCGGCACCACTTTAGCGGGTTGACGGGTTTGCCGTTGTGACGGATCTCGAAATACAGCGCGTGCTTTTCGTTGCCGCCGCTGTTGCCGACCGCGGCGATCACCTCACCCGCCTCGACCCAGTCACCCACTTCCTTGTACAGACTCTGATTGCCGCCATAGAGGCTCATGTAGCCGTCACCGTGGTCGATGATGGTGAGCAGGCCAAAGCCGCGCAGCCAGTCGGAAAAGGCCACTTGGCCATGGGAGATGGCGTGCACCCCGGTGCCCTCGCGGGCGCTGATGCGGACGCCCTGCCAGCGTAGTTTACCCACCTTGCGCCGGCTGCCGAAGCTTGCCGTGATACGCCCCGCCGTGGGCCAGATCAGTTTGCCGCGCAGTTGACGGAAGGGTTTACCTTCGCCCAGCTCCAGGGGGGCCTTCAGTGGGCGCTCGGCGATGCGCTTGAGCAGGCGTTGCAGGCGTTTTTCATCTTCCAGCAGCTGTGACAGACGCTGGTCCTTGCCCCGCATGTCCTTCTTCAGACTGGCCAGCAGTTGTGAGCGTTCACGGCGGCTGTGTTCCAGTTGCTGCTTCTCATTGACCCTTTCTGTGCGGTTTTGTTCGAGCTGACGGGTCTGCTGCTGGATTTTCTTTTCCAGCGTGGTGAGTTCCGTGAGGCGGGTATTGATGATCCGCATCTTCTTCAGGCGGGCACGATTGTAATAGTCGTAATAGGTGAGGGTGCGCGCCACGGCGGCGGGATCCTGCTGGCTGAGGAGAATCTTCAGGTATTCCTGCTGGCCGGTGGCATAGGCGGCGCGTAGCTGTCGGGCGAGGGCGAGGCGGTGCTGTCGCAGATCACCATGCAGGCCTTTCTGTTTTTTCTGCAGAGTCTTCAGTTCGCGTTTCTGGCGGTGGATCTGTTGATCGAGTTCACGTAGCAGGGCGGCGGTCTTGCCGATGCGTTTTTCCATATTACGCAGGCGGGATTGCAGGGATTGCTGGCGCTGGCGGTCGCTGTCCAGCTCGCTGCGCAGGTCGTGAATTTGCTGGCGCAGCTGCTGCAGGCGATCGGCGCTATCGGCCAGGCCGTCCGTTGGCAGGGCAGCGAAAAAGAGGGTGAACAGGAAGATTAGCGGCAGGGGCACGGCGCGGCGGGCGTCAGTCATCCTAGATTAATCAGTTGAACGGCCTGTCCAGTGGTTCTGAATGTTCGTCTGGCGTAGCAAAAAAATAAGTTAATGGCCTTGTTCCTTAACGAGTTTTTTGCATAGTCAGGCGGGCACTCAGAGCGACTGGGCGGGTCGTAGCGTCCTCACCCAGCTGGTGAAGTCTAGTTTTTAGGTGAATTCGTTTATGACCATGCACTTAGACTTACCTCGAAGTGGTCAACTGATTAATCTAGGATCATGGGATGCCGTGGATGGTACCGCAAGGGAGGGGGGGCGAGAAGCCTGCGGGACCGGGCGGCCCCGCAGTGGGTTAGTTTTCTTCGCTGCCGGTATCCCGCTCGGCATCGATCATCACCAGTGAGTGGCCACCCATCTCCGGCGGGATCTCCAGGCCCATCAGGTGCAGCAGAGTGGGGGCGACATCGCACAGGGAGCCATGCTCCTCAAGTTGTGCCGGGCGGCCGACGTAGATCAGCGGCACCGGGTTGTTGGTGTGAGCGGTGTGTGGCTGGCCGATTTCTGCGTCGGCCATGCGTTCGGCGTTGCCGTGGTCGGCGGTGATCAGCGCCTCGCCGCCCACCTTCTGCAGGGCCTCGATGACCCGGCCCAGGCAGCTGTCCAGGGCCTCGATGGCCTTTACCGTTGCATCAAACTTGCCGGTATGGCCGACCATGTCGGGGTTGGCGTAGTTGCAGATGATGGTGTCGTACTTGCCGCTTTCGATGGCGGCAATCAGCTTGTCGGTCAGCTCGGGCGCGCTCATCTCCGGTTGTTCGTCATAGGTGGCGACATTGGGCGAGGGGACGAGGATGCGGTCTTCGCCCTCGAAGGGTTCTTCACGGCCACCGTTGAAGAAGAAGGTGACGTGGGCGTATTTCTCCGTCTCGGCGATGCGCAGCTGGCGCAGGCCCTGTTCGGCGATGTATTCACCGAAAACATTTTTCAACCGCTCGGGCGGGAAGGCCACGGGGACGTCGAAGTCGGCGCTGTATTCGGTGAGGCTGATAAAGGCGCCCAGCGTTGGTTTGGCGGCGCGTTCGAAGCAGCTAAAGTCCGCTTCGATGAAGGGACGGGTGATCTGGCGCGCGCGGTCGGAACGGTAGTTCATAAACACCATCACATCGCCATCTTCAATGGTGACGGGGTTCTCGCCCTCGGGCACGATGGCCGTGGCAAGGACGAATTCATCGCTTTCACCGCGCTCATAGGCGGCCTGTAGCGCGCCCAGTGCATCCGCGGCCTGATACTCGGCCTGGCCCCGGGTGATGAGGTCGTAGGCCGCCTGAATGCGTGGCCAGCGGTGGTCGCGATCCATGGCGTAATAACGCCCGATGATGGAGGCAAAACGACTGCCGCCCAGTTCATCGAATATTTTCTGCATGTTAGTGATGTAGGCTTCGGCACTCTTCGGCGGCGTGTCTCGGCCGTCGAGGAAGGCGTGCAGGTAGACGCGCTTGGCGCCGCGTTCCACCGCCAGGCGAACCATGGCCTGGATGTGTTCTTCGTGGCTGTGTACACCGCCATCCGACAGCAGGCCGAGGATGTGCAGGGCCTTGTCGTTCTCGATGGCCTGGTCGACGGCATTGGTCAGGGTCAGATTGGTGAAGAACGAACCGGTACGGATGGCGCGGCTGACGCGGGTGAATTCCTGGTACACCACGCGCCCGGCGCCCAGGTTCAGGTGGCCGACCTCGGAATTCCCCATCTGCCCGCTGGGCAGGCCGACTTCCGCCCCGGAGCCCTTGATGAGGGTGTGTGGATGCTGTGCCCAGAGCTTGTTCCACTGCGGCTTGCGTGCGCTGTAGATGGCGTTGGCTTCAGGATCTTCGCTATAGCCCCAGCCGTCGAGAATGATGGCGATCATCGGGGAGGGAGGTGTGGACATGGATTCGTATCATCTTCTTTTGCTTGCGCAACTTGCGCAGAAGAGCGGAATTTTAAACGATTTTAGCCCTGCCTGGAAAGCATGCAGGGCGATCCAGCAGGTGGATCAGACGATAGAAACCTTTTGATTATTAGTGTTTCGGACTATTCTGGATTAACGCAGTCATATATTACTGTATTTTACGTTGGTAATATTGCGTATGTCCGCCGGGGTCAGTAATTCAGGCTGCTGGTGCCGGCCAAATCAGGGTATTGTGCTATGAGTGACTCGGAACATTTAATTACTCGCGATGAAGATATTGAGCGTGCATCGCGTTCTATCAAGGCGATGTCGCACCCCTTGCGGCTGAAGATTCTCTGCGCCCTGGGTGGCAAGGAGGCCAGCGTGCAGGACATCGTCGGCATGGTGGGTACCTCGCAGAGCAACATATCCCAACATCTGGCCATTCTGCGTGACAAGGGCATTCTGATGTCACGCAAGGACGCCAACCGTGTTTTTTACCGCGTAGGTGATGCGCGAACCCTGCGTCTCATCAGTATGATGCGCGAGGTTTTCTGTTCCGACGATTAACGCCAGCAGGCACCTAGTGGTCCATCAATATAAACTTGTTGGACCACTAGTACCCCGCCAAGGCTATTTTGACGGATGAAGAGCCCTCAAACGTGTCGAGGCGCCACCAAAAGTAGGCGCTCTGAGGCGACAGTAGGTACCGGCAATACCGCCCAGCGGTACGCCTGCGGCTTGAATTTCCCGTCTTTCCGCTATATTGTCCGCCCACTTTCCAATCAAGCGATTCAAAAATATCATGCAGCAATTAAGCACTTTCTTCGTCACCAACTGGCCCCTGCTTCTGGCCCTGGCCATCATCCTCTTTATGTTGGTTCGTTCCTACGTCGGTCCCGGTGCTGCCAAGGCTGTGAGCCCCATGGAGCTCCTGCAGCTGATCAATCACCAGAATGCCCTGGTGCTGGATGTGCGCACGGACAAGGAGTATCGGGATGGTCATATCATCGATGCCATGCACATTCCGTTGGGCATGTTATCCAGCCAGTTGTCGCAGCTGGCGGCGTACAAGCACTCCTCCATCGTGATCGTATGCCGCACGGGCTCCCGTTCTGCGCAGGCCGCAGGTACCCTGAGAAAGGCGGGCTTTGAACAGGTATACAATCTTGCCGGTGGCATCATGGCCTGGCAGAGCGCTAACATGCCGCTGACCACAGAGAAGGGGAAGCCGCCGAAGCCGGGCGCTGTCGAGCCTGCGGATAAGGCGACGGACAAGAAAGCAGCCGAGGAAGAGACCAAGGAAGAAGAGGTCAAAACGATCGGACATGACACGCCGGCCGATGAACAAGCGTCGCCAGGAGAAACAGAGCGAACGGAAGAAACCACCCGCAGCCCGGAGATTACCATTTACACCGCTGCGCACTGTCCTTTCTGCGTACGCGCCATCCAGCTCTTGAAAGACAAGGGTGTTGCCACTATTGAAATAGATGTTGGCGGAAAGCCCGAGCTGCGCCAGGAGATGGCGCAGAAAGCGGGTGCGGATTCCGTGCCGCAGATCTTCGTCGATGACAAGCACATCGGCGACTGTGATGGTATTCACGCCCTGGATGCAGAGGGTAAGCTGGATGAGATGCTAGGTGTTCGCGGGTCGTGAGTGAGGCCTGACGTAACCGCATTCGCAACACGGGAGGAAACCCATGGCCGATTCCTTGCATATTGTGTGTCCCCACTGTGACGGCATCAACCGTGTGCCACAGGCAAAACTGAGTGCCGGCCCCCAGTGCGGGGTTTGTCACAAACCCCTCTTCACCGGCCAGCCACTGACCCTGAATACCGCCCGTTTCCAGCGTCACCTGAGCAAGGGTGACCTGCCCCTGCTGGTCGATTTCTGGGCCGCCTGGTGCGGGCCGTGCAAGATGATGGCGCCAGTCTTCGCGCAGGCCGCGCAGCAGCTCGAGCCGCAGGTACGGCTGATCAAAATCAACAGCGAAGAAGAGCAGTCGCTTTCCTCCCAGCTCGGCATTCGCAGCATCCCCACCCTCATTCTCTACAAAAACGGCCAGGAAGCGGCGCGTATGTCCGGCGCCCTGGACCTGGGCAATCTGCTGGCCTGGGCGCGCCAACACCTCTGAGGTGCAGATGAGCCAGGCCCGCCGGTTCCAATTTTGCGGGTGAGCCAGTAGACTTCCCGCACGTTTGAAACGGCCCCGCGCGGGCCCCGTACTCGGAATTACCGCCATGTCAGAGTCAGAACCAGAGCAAGAAGCCACCGCACAGGGCGATCAGCCGCAACAGCAGTTCGCCCTGCAAAAGATTCACCTCAAAGACATCTCCTTTGAAACGCCCAATTCCCCGGCTATTTTCACCGAAAAGTGGGAGCCCACAGTCAACGTCGAATTGCAGTCATCGGGTAAGGCCCTGGACGAGAATGTCCACGACGTGGTGCTGACCGTCACTGTCACCGCCAAGCTGGGTGATAAGACCGCCTACCTGGTGGAAGTGCAGCAGGCCGGTGTGTTCACCGTGGCTGGTTTCAGCGACGAAGAGCGTGCCCACATGCTGGGCAGTTTTTGTCCCAATATTCTCTTTCCCTATGCACGCGAAGCCATTTCCGACCTGGTCGCCAAGGGCGGTTTCCCGCAGATGCTGCTGGGTCCGGTGAATTTCGACGCCATGTACAACGAGCATCTGCAGCGCCAGCAGACCCCACAGATCCAGGGTGACGGCGAAACAGCCGTCCATTAGATCTTGACGACTACCAGCGTGACACCCGTTACCATTCTTGGTGCCGGTTCCTGGGGTACCGCCCTGGCCATCCAGCTGGCCCGCGGCGGGCGTCCGGCCACCCTCTGGGGGCACGACCCCCGGCACATGGCCAGCCTGCAGGCGGAGCGCGTCAACGCGCGCTACCTTCCGGGCGTGTCGCTGCCGGACAGTCTGCAACTCAACGATGACCTGGCCGGTGCCGTGCAGGACGTGCGCGATATCCTCGTCGTCGTGCCCAGCCACGCCTTCCGTGCCGTACTGCTGGCCATGCAGCCGCACCTAGCTGCGGATGTCCGCCTGATGTGGGCCACCAAGGGGCTGGAATCCGGCTCCGGCAAACTGTTGCACCGGGTGGTGGAAGAAGTGCTGGGCGAGGCGCAGACCATGGCCGTGGTATCCGGCCCCACCTTCGCCCGCGAGGTGGCCGTGGGCCTGCCGACGGCACTGACCGTGGCCTCGAAAGATGCGAATTATGCTCACTTCGTCGCCGAACGCCTGCACAGCGACACCTTCCGCGCCTACACCAGCTCGGATGTGCCGGGCGTGGAAGTGGGCGGGGCAGTGAAAAACGTACTCGCCATCGCCGCCGGCATTTCCGACGGCCTGGGGTTTGGCGCCAATGCCCGCAGCGCCCTGATCACACGCGGCCTGGCCGAAATCATGCGCCTCGGCGCCGCCCTCGGTGGCCGGCACGAGACCTTCATGGGCCTGGCCGGGCTGGGTGATCTGGTGTTGACCTGCACCGATGACCAGTCGCGCAACCGTCGGCTGGGTTTGGCGCTGGGTCGTGGCAACACCCTGGAGGCCGCGCTGGCCGATATCGATCAAGTGGTGGAAGGCGTGCAGACCGCGCGCGAAGTGCACGACCTGGCCCTGAGCCAGGGCGTCGAGATGCCCATTACCGAACAGGTGCATGCCGTACTGTACGAAGCGTGCGCGCCGAAGGCGGCGGTGCATGCCCTGCTGACGCGGGAGCAGAAAGCAGAGGGGGGGTAGGGCCCCGTGGGGTCCAGTGTTCAGTGCTGAGTGAGTTTTCCCGACAACTAAGCACTAAAAACTCAACACTAAACACTGCCGGCGCAGCCGGCAAAGCCGGCCTGCCGCCACGCCTCAAAGGCGATGATCGCCACCGCATTGGACAGATTCAGGCTGCGATTGCCCGGCTGCATGGGGATGCGCAACAGCTGATCCGCCGGCAGACCGTCCAGCACCGCGTCCGGCAGGCCGCGTGTCTCCGGACCGAACAACAACGCATCATCCGGCCCATAGGTCACCTCACTGTAATTCTGCCGGCCACGGGTGGAGCAGGCCAGAATCCGCGTCGGTCGCACCACCTCGGCAAACGCCGCCAGTGAATCGTGCAATGCCACATCGGCGAACTCGTGATAATCCAGCCCCGCGCGGCGCAGCTGCTTGTCTGACATCTCGAAGCCCAGGGGGCGAATCAAATGCAGTTTTGCACCACAATTGGCGCATAAGCGGATAATATTGCCGGTGTTGGGCGGGATTTCTGGCTGAAACAAAACCACGTGAAACATAGACTTTCAACATTCAGGTAGGTGAAAAAGAGATGGTGCACAAAGCGCAAAAAGACATGCTGGTGAGCGAATTCTGTGGCATGCGTTTCGACACACCGCTGGTGCTGCTGTCCGGCTGTGTCGGCTTCGGCGAAGAATACACGCGGGTCAAGGGCTTTACCAACCGCGACGCCGGTGCCGTGTGCCTCAAGGGCACCACCTTAGAGCCGCGCCTCGGCAACCCGCCGCACCGCGTGTGTGAGACCCCGCAGGGCATGATCAACGCCATCGGCCTGCAGAATCCGGGCGCGCGCCATGTGGTGGACGAGATTCTGCCCACGCTGGATTTCGACGAGACGCGTTTTATCGCCAACATCTCCGGTTCTTCCATCGAAGAATACGCCGAGGTGGCGCGTATCTTCGACGATTCGCCCATCGATGCCATGGAGATCAACATCTCCTGCCCCAACGTCAAGGAGGGCGGCATGGCCTTCGGTAACGACCCGGAGATGTCCTCCCGCGTCGTCGAGGCGGTACGCAAACAGACCGAAAAACCGCTCATCACCAAGCTCTCGCCCAACCAGACCGACATCCAGGAAAATGCCCGCCGCTGCATCGAGGCCGGCACCGACGCCTTCGCCGTCATCAACACCCTGATGGGCATGGCCATCGACATCGAGGCCCGCGCGCCCATCATCGGCAACAACCAGGGCGGCCTCTCCGGCCCGGCCATCAAGCCCGTCGCGGTCTTGAAAACACACCAGGTCTATCAGGTCTGTCGCGACCACGGCATTCCCATCATCGGCCAGGGCGGTATCACCACCGCCGACGATGCGATTGAATTTCTCATCGCCGGGGCCTCGGCGGTGGGCGTGGGCACGGCGCTGTTCTACGACCCGCTGGTGTGCAAGAAGATCAATGACGGCATTGTCGATTACCTGGAGCGTCATGAACTTACCGAGGTGTCGCAATTGGTGGGGACGCTGGTGTTGAATGGTTGATGGCTTGTTGGATCACTGGCGCCAAACGGATATGGCTAAATAGCCATACCTCGGCTATGCTTTGTCCATGGCTGAGCCAACATTCGAGTGGGACGAGGCGAAAAATCTCGAAAATCAGCAAAAACACGATGTTGGTTTCTATGCGGCACAGCATGCCTTTCTCGATAAGAACCGTGTCATTGCAGAAGGCCGGAATCACAGCCACGGGGAAAATCGTTATTTCTGTTTTGGGCTGGATGAGGCAGGAGATGGTGTGCTTACCGTCAGATTCACCTATCGATTCGGCAGAATCAGAATCATCGGTGCGGGTTATTGGCGAAAGGGTAAAAAGGTCTATGAGCAAGAAAATTCACTACAGCGATGAACCCCTGGGGGAGATCAGGCGGGTCACCGATTTCCTGCCGTCTCCCGAAGAACTTGCGCTGAGGAAGAAAAACACCAAGGTGACGATTTCGCTGAGTTCGGAAAGCGTTGCCTACTTCAAACAAGTCGCCAGGAAGCATCACATGCAGTATCAGAAAATCATCCGGGAATTGCTGGATGAGTATGTTGCCCATCAAAAAGGCTCCCAAAAATAGCCTGTGGGGTACGCCCCGCTGGTGTTGAATGGTTAGTCAATGCTTTACAGAATCATCCCTGCTGTTCAGGTCATTATTACGGCGATCCTGATGCTGCTGATCGCGGAATTTGTTCCCCTCGGGCAGATCGCAGGTGCGTGGCAATTGCCGCTGGTGGTGGTGTTGGGGATTGCCGGCGCCGGTTTGATCGTGGTGTGCGGTGTGGCTTTTATCCGGGCCAGGACGACGGTTCACCCCGCCTATCCTGAGAGGACCTCAACACTGGTGGTCGAAGGTCTCTATTGTATTTCGAGAAATCCCATGTACCTGGGTTTTTTGCTGATCCTGCTGGCCTGGGGCGTCTTTCTGGGGAGTATTCCCGCCTTCACGCCGATCCCGCTCTTCATCGGCTATATCACAAAATATCAGATCCTTTTCGAAGAACGGGCGCTGGAGCAGAAGTTTGGCGACCGCTACCAGCAATACAAGTCGAAGGTTCGGCGGTGGATTTGAGTCATGTCCTGCAATCGGCCGCGGTTGTGAAAGCCATCGGCATTGTGAGTAAAGAGCAAGGGGACTAAAGTATGTGCTTTCGGGTAAATAAGGTCGTTCAGCGAAGTCTGTGCGGATTGTCGCTCGGCAAGTTATGTGGAGTTTAAAATTTATACATTGTTGTATTGCTGAAAATATCCCCAAAGATGGAGGCTGTAAAGATGACAAAAGAAAACCTGGAAATGCCTGATGAGAATGGATACTTCGGTGAGTACGGCGGGCAGATCATTCCACCTCCGCTGATTGATGTCATGAATGAGATCAATGACGCCTATGACAAGGTCACACAAACGGAAGCCTTTCAGCAGGAGCTACAACAACTTTATGCGGACTATGTGGGCCGCCCCAGCCCCATCTATTTTGCCGAACGATTGACCGACAAGGTGGGCGGCGCGCGCATATTCTTCAAGCGCGAGGATTTGAATCACACGGGTGCGCATAAGATCAATCATTGCCTTGGCGAGGCCCTGCTGGCCAAGCACATGGGAAAGACCAAGGTGCTGGCGGAAACCGGCGCGGGTCAACACGGCGTGGCCCTGGCCACGGCCTGCGCGCTGATGGGTATCGACTGCGAAATCCACATGGGTGAGATCGATATCGAAAAAGAGCATCCCAATGTCACCAAAATGAAGATTCTGGGTTGCAAGCTGGTTCCCGTGTCGCGCGGAACCAGAACCCTCAAGGACGCGGTGGACAGCGCCTTCGAAGAATATCTGAAAGATCCGGCCAACTATTTCTATGCCATCGGCTCGGTGGTGGGTCCCCACCCGTTTCCCAAGATCGTGCGCGACTTTCAAAGCGTCGTTGGCAAGGAGGCCAGGGAGCAATTTCTGGCAAAGGAAAACAGACTGCCCGATGTACTAATCGCCTGTATCGGCGGTGGCTCCAATGCCATGGGCCTGTTTACCGCTTTTTTGGATGACGAGGACGTCAGAATGATCGGTGTGGAGCCAGCGGGCAAGGGCCTGCATACCGACCAACACGCGGCCACCCTGACCCTGGGCACCAAGGGGTCCATTCATGGCTTCGAGTGCTACAACATACAGGACGAGGAAGGTAACCCTTTGCCCGTCTATTCCATCGCCTCGGGCCTGGATTACCCGGGTGTCGGGCCACAGCACTGTCACCTGAAGGATATCAAGCGTGTTACCTATGAAGCGGTGGATGATGAAGCGTGTCTGGATGCCTTCATGCAGGCGTCCCGTCTGGAGGGCATCATTCCCGCACTGGAGAGTGCGCATGCCATTGCCCATGCCATGAAGATCGCAAAAGACATGTCTAACGACGAAACGATACTCATCAACCTCTCCGGCCGTGGCGACAAGGACGCCGACTTCGTGGCCGAGCGGTTATCGCTTTGAGCTGAACAGGCTTCTTACAGGGGGAGGTATGAGCAACAGCAATAATCAACCGGACTGGGCCGCCATCGCGGAGAAATTCGACCTCTGGCTACCGCAGATTGCGCCGGTGGGCGAGGTGTTGCTGGAGGGACTGTCCGCCCGGCCAGGCGACAAGATCATCGACCTCGGTTCCTGCACTGGTGAGCCTGCCCTGACCCTGGCCCGTCTTATGCGGGGACAGGTCGATATCACCGGTGTCGACAGTGCCGGGCCGATGGTGGACGT
>JAJRWE010000064.1 GCA_024276955.1 Gammaproteobacteria bacterium | reverse complement strand
TCCAAGGCAAGACCGACAAAATATTTCCCGTCTTCCGTCACTGCCTTTGAGTTGTCGTAGGTATATCCTTCATTCGGCCATGAGCCGATGATGCGGGCGCCTTTTTCCTTTAGCTTGTCATGCAGGATGCCCATTGAGTCCAGGTACCAGTCAGAGTACCCGTATTGATCCCCAAGTCCGTACAAGGCGACTACTGCGTCACTGAAGTCAATTTCATCCAGATCTTGCCAATGTTCCTCCCAGTCGGTCTGCAGGTGGCCATAGTCCCAGGTGGGAATTCCGAACATCAGCAGGTCGTAGGAGTTTATTCCCTGGAATCCAACTGCGGTGATGTCATTTATCTCTGCAACATCCCGCCCAATGAAATCGCCGATTTGATAGGTAACCTCTTCGGTGTTGCCGGATGTGGAAGCGTAGTAGATACCGATTTTCATTTGCGCTCGCTCGAGTACTTATTTGCCGTCAGTTGCTGTCAGACTTATATGGTGCATGTCTGTGCGGTCACGGTTTCATGGTGTGGCGAAAATCTATCAGATGTATTTCGGATGAGTGAGTCGATGTCCAAACACCGAATGTTAGTTGATGATTGCCAAGAATTCGGGTGTTGAATTAGCCTTGGCAAATTCCTGTCTGTTTTTGACTGCTGTGGGCATTTCGAATGGGGTTAGCGAGTCGGGACTTTTGTGGCAGTATTGCTGCACTGGTTTCTTGAGTTCAGGGAGGGGGTAATGGAAACGGATGTCTTGATCGCGGGCGCGGGAATAGCCGGTTGTTCGATGGCGAGCGGTCTTCGCGCCATGGGCATTGACTATCAGCTGATTGAGAGATGTGACAACTCTTGTGCAGAGGGTGCGGGAATTCTGCTGCAGGGCAGCGCGCTGCATGCCTTGTCCGCGCTCAATGTATGCACGGACATCGTCCCTGGCGGGCATGAGGTGCGTTGCCTTGGCATCGGAACAGCTCATAACCCGTCCATATTGAACCTTCCCATGGCTGGCAATCTTTCTCAATGCCTGTCCATGCATCGGCAGGACTTGCATGAGCTGCTGATGAATCGCGTGGATGCCAACAGGCTTCGTTTTGGGGTAAGGGTCGAGCAGGTGCGGGAGCACCGCGGTGGGTACACTGCGAGGCTAACCGATGGCAGTCATGTTTCCTGCAGGATTATTGTTGGCGCCGATGGCGCTCATTCGCAGACTCGCAGCCGATTGATCGGTGATCCCGTTGTGCTTCGCAGTACGAATCAGGTTTGTTGGCGGTTTGTGGTGGAGGGCTGGTTGCATGACAACCAGGGTTACGAACTCCATCACGGCCCGGTCCGGATGGGAGTGATACCGCTGAGTCGGGGACGTTGTTATATTTTTTTGGTCAAGCAAGGCTTGTCGCTGGCGGATGCCAGGCAATATCAGATGCGGAATATCGTCGCCATGCTCGTTGGTTTTGGCGAGATCGGGGAACGGGTCGTGTCAGCGCTTGCTCCCGGCGCGACGTATCTTTTGCATCCGCTGGCGGACGGCAGTATCCGTTGGCACAACAATGCTTCAATTGGCCTTATCGGTGATGCCGCGCACCCCGTTACGCCGAACCTGGGCATGGGCGCTGGTCTGGCATTGGAAGACAGCGCGGTTCTTTGCAGACTGATGGAACGGCATGGGCTGGATGCCTGTGTTTTTCGTCATCTGCAGTCGTTGAGGAATTCCAGGGTTGCGAAAATCCGCAATGCATCCTTCTGGTTCGGCAGGGCTGCCCACGTCGATCACCGAATTCTGAATTCGATAAAATTCGGGGTCCTGGGTTGGTTGCCACAAGGCATCATGAGAATGTTCCAGGACAGTGCCTGTGGCCAGTTTTCCCGGTCGTTGTCCCGTATCTAGGAATACCGGTTCAGGCCCCAGCGTGTTGGGCAAGTTTGAAGAATACTATCGCAAGTAACAAGCACAGCGGATTGTAGATATAGGTATCCAGGGTTGCGAATCGGCTGTTTCTGATTTTTTTGAATGCTCCGATGAACTTGAAGTCGCCGATTACGCTAAGGACCAGCACGGCGCTTGCGAGATAGGCGGTGTATCTGGTTGTATTGAGCAGAGGCTCGGGCAGGTTTTCACGGAAGTATCCCAATGACAACATCAGCGCTGCGATACCCAGCAATGCGAAGGCTACAAGAAGTGTTACGATCCGGCCCGGAGTAAATGCCGGTTCGTTTCCAGTGTGTGGTATGGCTGCCGTCAAGCCGGCCTTGCCGCCTGCGGCCCAGTAGACATGAATGGCGCTGCCGACCAGCAGAATGCCGGCCAGCGTCACACTTAGTATGGTCATGACGCAAGCTCCTGATCCAGGGGGGGGTGAACTATATTTCCAGCGTGCATATCGCTTGTCTGGCATTGTTCAGGAATTCATCGAATGCGCGGTGAGACTTGAGTGATGCACTGAAGTAGCAGTATATCTTGGTCAGAACCCCGTCCTTCTCATACTCCTCGTTCAACTTTTTCAGATCACCACTTTCCAGGTGTCGTGAAGCATAGTAGTACGGCATTACTCCCCACCCGACCCCTTTCTTGATCAGGCGGAGCATGTCTTCATAGCTTTCGACGTAGCAAACATCATTGCTTGCTGGCTGGAAATGGCCCGGCACACATTCGCGGGAATTAAGTGCAATTAGTCGGTAATTTTTCAGGTCATTTGTGTGGTTGGACGGTTCCTTAGCCAGTGGGTGGCTGGAGCTTGTTACCACATAGGTTCGTCCGTAGCCGAGAACACATTTGGAATATTGCTCGCTAGTTTCTTCTTCATGAATGGTAACCGCCAAGTTGATCTCCCCTTTTTTCAGCATGTTCAGGCCGTCGGTCGGGGAGCCACGGAATACGCGCACCGTATCAAAGCTTTCCGCTACCACCAGACCGTCGATGCTGTCGCAGAACGCGCTCGGTATGGTGTTGTCGAGATATATGTTGAGTTTGGGCCGCTCCGTGGTGATGCTGTCGACCGCGGCCATCAATACTTCCGCGCTGTTCAGAAGATTGTTCATGTGGGGAATGAGTTTACGTGCTTCATCAGTGGGCACTGCCTTGTGTCCATCGCGCTTCAAGAGGTCCACGCCCAGTTCAATTTCCAGATTGCAGACGCTGCTGCTGACCGAGGTTTGAGATTTTTTCAGTCGTCGTGAGGCGGATGCAATCGACCCGCTGTCGACGATCTGAAGGAATGCATTGATGTGATTTAGATTTCTGATGAGCATGCGTTCTCTCCGTAGTAGCATGAAATAGTCCTTTTGGGTGGTCCCGGCCAATGGTGCCTCTATTTTTAAAGCATCCTTGATCGGCTCTTGCCGGGGCATATTATATACGTGGATCCAAAAATTTAAATACGGATCCAGTTCCGTTACGCTATTTCTTGTTCGCATTCTCCTCGCGTTAATCGGGTTAAAAGAGTGTGATTGCTTGGCTGTACTATCGTTCCCTCTGTTTCGCAGCCACAGCCGCCTGCAATGCAAGCGCAATAACATCCCGAGCTGGGCGGTGCAAGCATAAAATATCCTTTCTCCAAAAAGCCATCATTTTCTGAAACGAGTATGCGCTTGAGTTGCGCCCCCAGGCTATTGACTTGGCGGGTGTTAGTGTTTATCTAACATTTTGGCTTTTGGGGTCGCCGTGCGTCAGGGCACGCTGTTTGCTGTTGGGCGCGAAGGGCGATGAAGTCCTGTCAGATCCACGCTGGGTTTTGGTGCCAAGGTTTCCATTCCCGCGATGAAGTCCAGGGGTTTGAATATCACATGCGTGGCGGTGGTGCGGCAGATGATGCCCCGCATGCGCTAATGATATCTGGGTAACGGGTAAGTGGAGTGTAACGAAACGGTATGCCGGGTATCTGCTGGGGTGCCGGCTGTTCAGATAAAGTCATCCGCCAGTGAGGCTGTGTTTCGGCCATGCGCCGTGCCCCGCAGCAGCGAGGGAGGTCACGGCGCTTGCTGCCGACGGTATGATCGGTGTCCTTGCGAGACGGTTTTCCATGCGGTTTTTCGCTGGACTCCTGATCGCGCAAGACAGGCGGTTGTCTTGGCGAACTTTCCCTTTAGGTCACTGCTGTCCCGTTAACGTTATATCCGTCATGCCGGGCTTGACCCCACTACTGTCCGGGGAAATCACAAGAAGTAAGGAAAAGTGTTGTAGATCCAAGTCTTAAGGGATAAAACCCTGTTTGCCAACTTAAAAAACAAGGATCTACAACATGTACAGAAATACACGATTTGGCGAGCTGATGAAAGGACTCCCGCAAGGCCTGATCTCCCGCGCCGTGGCGTAAACCGGGGCGGACAAGTACCGCAAGAAGTTCCGCAGCCGGGATCACCTGCTTGCCATGGTCTTCGCCCAGCTCAGTGTAAGCGCCAGCCTCCGCCACCTGACCACGCGCATCAACAGCCAGAAAATGGCTCATTTCCACCTTGGCCTCCAGACCATCAAGCGCTCGACGCTGGCCGATGCCAACCGGCACCGTGATCCCGCCGTCTTCGAATACATCCTGAGCCACTTGATGCAGGCGACACGCCGTCGGGTACGCCAGGAGTGCCGTGACCTGCTGTATCTGCTGGATTCCACCCCCATCCCGCTCAAGGGGCGCGGCCATGACTGGGCCGAAGGGCATCGAAGTGCCCGCACCACCGGGCTCAAGCTGCATCTGCTACACGCCGCCGAGGCCGATGTGCCGGTCTACGGCCACATCACCCATCCCAACGTGAACGACATTGACGATGCCCGCGAAATGTCACTGGAGGCGGGTGTCACCTATATCTTCGACAAGGGATACTGCGACTACAACTGGTGGCACCGCATCGAGCAGGCCGGGGCGCATTTCGTCACCCGGTTCAAGGCCAATGCGGCGCTCACGGTGCAGGAAGGGCGCGCCATTCCCGAGGCCGATCGGGAGCAGATCCTTGAAGATAGCCTGGTGTGCTTCAAATACCGGCATCCGGGTGGCGGCCGTCGCAATCACTACGAAAAGGCCCTGCGCCGGATCGTGGTGCATCGGCCGGACAAGGACAGGCCGCTAATTCTGGCGACCAATGATCTGACACGAGCCCGGCCAGTGAGATTGCCGCCCGTTACAAGCGGCGCTGGGGCATCGAGTTGTACTTCAAGTGGTTGAAGCAGAACCTGAACATCAGGCGTTTTCTGGGGCAGAGCGAGAATGCCGTGAAGATCCAGATTCTCACGGCGTTGATTGCCTATCTGCTGGTTGACCGGTATCGGGAAAGGCATCGTCTTTCTCAGTCGCTTTCCCTGCTGCTGGCGGAGCTGTCGATAACCCTGTTCAGCCGGCCGGAATGTGAAGAACACGTCGTCAATCGCTACCAACGAAGACGACAAGCCTTCGAGCAACGCCAAGGGTGTCTTGGGTTATGACGGTTTCCCGGACAGTAGTGGGCCTTCGCCGGAATGACGAGAGAGGATATTGGGGGCTATTGAGAGTTCATGTCTCAATTCCATAAATTACGCTGCATGACTTACAGAATAACGCCTTTCAATGCAGCAGGCATTTGTTAACAGGACAGCAGTGCCTTTAGCTATGTTTTTTCGTGCCCAATATCTCGATGGTCACGGGCATGGCCCCGCTCCTGCCCGGCATTTCAGCCAGGCAGCTTGTAGACATCCTCCATCAGATCAAGGCCGCATTCGAGGTTCTCGCACCAGTCGATGAAGCGGGTGACCATTTCCTTGCCCTTGAACAAGGCGCCGTGCTGCGGGGCGATGATCTCGATATCCAGGCCACGGATCATTTTCGCCCACAGTCGCAGGACCTTGTTGCTGACGACATAGCGCTGGTGAAAGCCTGCCATGTATTGCAGGTGGTCGTCGAAGTCGCTGACCTCGATGTAATCCATACCCAGTGAGGCGCCCAGATCGCCACTGTAGAGGATCTTGGAGATCGGATCGTAGACCTGGTAATTGCCGCAGGAATGCATGAAGTGGGCGGGAATGACACTCAGCTCGACGCCGTTGAGATTGAGCATCATGCCTTCGTCGGGGATCGGGTTGAGACGATCCTCGACGAAGGTATCGATGCCGAAGTGGGGCAGGAAACGCTGCCACAGGGCGGAGATATAAGCGTCGGCATCGGTGGTCATCAGCCAGCCGTTGGTGGCCGCGACGATGTCCGGATCCTGGTGGGAGAGAAACAGGTAGCGCAGCGTGCCATCTCCCAGCAGGCTGCTGGTGGCGCTGGCGACCTTGTTGAACACCTTGTGGCCACCGGGGTCGAGGATCATGCCTTCGTCACCGTGGATGATGAGGTGCTGGTTGGCCTGCACAGCAAGGCCGGAGTTGAAGTCTTCGATCAGGATGTTCTTGTGATCGCCGTTATCGAAAAGCACTGTTGAACCCATCGTCATCCCCTTACATGATTTCCGCGATATCGTGTGCGGCGTTTTTGGCGTTGGCCATCAACAGGCCGAGGGTGCTGCCCTTCTTCGATAGCACCACGAGGAAGGTGGACTCCGAGGCGCCGACGATGAACGAGAAGCCCTCCTCGCTCTGGATCATGACCTGCTCCATGCTGCCCTGGCGCAGCTCCGATGCGGCGCGCTGGGTAAGCTGCAGCAGGGTGGCGACCACGCCGCCGATGTTTTCCTGACTGATGTCCGGCGGCAGCTGGCTGGCCAGCACCAGGCCGTCCACCGATACCAGCACGCTGGCGACGACATCGGACATGTCGCTTTTCAGTGTCTGCAGTACTCCGTTGATCTGTTCTGTCCGCGATGCCATTTCATGCTCCTGTCTGATGCGGTATGAACCGCCCGGATGGATGATGTCACTGGTGCACGCCAATGGTGTATGCCAAGGATAGTGAGCACCAACTTTCCCCACTTCTGGTGTGTCTTTACGGCAGCTGGCGGAATTTATTAAGGATGCCACGCTGGACGTGGTGACTATCGGCCAGCGGGAAAGTGGCGTTATTATGGGCGCATGTCATTTTCCTTGCCACCCCGTCTTCGCCTGCTGGCTCCGCTGTGGCTGATTGCCGTTATCCTCGGGCTGTCCGCGTGCACCACCGTGCCGGTCGAGCCGGAAGCAAGAAAGGTGTCCCAGCAAGAGGTCTCTGCGGCACTGTTTGAGCGCGCCAAACTTCTCTATCTGGCGAAGGACTATGCCGGTGCAGCGGGCCTGATGCGCACCCTGGCCGGGCGCGGCCACCTGCAGGCGCAATATGTGCTGGGGTATATGTACTACTACGGGCAGGGCGTGCCGCGTAACGAAAGGGAGGCGATCCGCTGGATCACCACGGCCGCCGCGCGCGGCCACGCCAAGGCCAAGAAGGCGTTGGAGGTGCTGGACAGGGGCGGGGCCGTGCCGCAGATGACTCAGTAGAACAGGTAGTTCAGCATTAGCCGCCAGCTGGTGGTGCGTGCGGGGTACGGGCTGTCGATGGCGTCTTTCAGATTGGCACGCAGGTAGCTGGCCTCGAGGCTGACGTGGGGCATGAACTCGTAGCCGGCGCCGAGGATGTAAGCATTGCCGAATTTGCTGCTGTCGGTACCGCTGTTCCGGGACAGTGAGCTGTAACTGTAGCCATAGCCGTAGTGCAGGTAGGCGGAACGCGCCCGGGGCGAGAAGTAATAGGCGGCGCCGACGCCGTTGAGTCCCAGGGACCAGGTGTCGCCGCCGCGGTTATACCAGTTGTTTTCACTCAGGTAATACAGCGTGAACTGGTTGCTGAGGCCGATGCCGATGCGCACCGAGGTGGCGAGGCCGGCGACGCTGGTGGTCTCGGTGGGGTTGCCCGCATGGCTGAAGTCGAGATCGGTGCCGTGATAACCGATACCCAGGCCGACGATAAAGGCCTGGCGCTGATTGTTGAAGGCCTGTGCGGATGCGCTGCCCAGAAAAAGCAGGATCAGGCCGGCAATTTGCAGTTGGCGACGCATGGTGTTCCCTCCCTGAGTGTGATTTCTTCCATGAGCATATCAGGAGTGCCCGCTAACGTCCCTCTGTCGCCTCGGTAAAAATACCCAGCAGATCATTGAGAAACCGCCACCCCTTTTCGCTGGCGCGGATGTTGTCCGCGGACCACTCCAGCAGGCCCCGCTCTTCGGCCATTCGCAGCGGTGCCTCGACCAGCGTCAGCGGATGGCCGGTGTGGGCAGCGAACAGCGGCGGTGCAAAACCCTCCGTCAGGCGCAGGGCATTCATCATGAATTCCAGCCCCACCTCCTTGCGCCTGACCCGGTGCTCGCTATGCACCACAGCCGGGCTGCCAGCGCTGTCGAGATAGTCCTGCGGCCCGCGCCGCTTGGCGATGCGGGTGATGCACTGCTGTGCGGCGTCGCTGAGCTTGGCATGCGCGCCGGCACCGATACCGAGGTAATCACCGAACTGCCAGTAGTTGATGTTGTGCGCACAGCGCCGGCCCTCGCGGGCATAAGCGGAAATCTCGTATTGCCCGTAACCGGCCTCGGCCAGCAGGGCCTGCCCCTGTTGCTGGATGCGCCAGGCGCTGTCGTCGTCGGGCAGCGTGGGCGGCTGGGCGAAAAAGCGCGTGTTGGGTTCCAGGGTCAGCTGATAGTAGGAGATGTGTGTCGGCTCCAGGGCGATGGCGGTGGCCACGTCCTCCGCGGCCTGTGCCGGATTCTGTTGCGGCAGGGCGAACATCAGGTCGAGGTTGAAATTGTCGAAGCCGGCGGCGTGCGCCATCTCGGCGCTCGCGATGGCCTCGCGGCGGCCGTGGATGCGGCCCAGGCGTTGCAGGCTGTCGTCGCTGAAACTCTGCACGCCGATGGACAGGCGGTTAATGCCGGCGGCGCGGTATTCGCTGAAGCGTGCCTGCTCCGCGCTGCCAGGGTTGGCCTCCAGGGTGATCTCCGCATCGGGGCGCAGCGCCAGCAAGGCACGCAGGCCGGACAACAGCCGGTCGATCGCCTCCACTGACAGCAGGCTGGGAGTGCCGCCGCCGATGAACACCGTCTGTACTGCGCGGCCCCACACGCTCGGCAGGTCATCGGCCAGGTCGCGCAGCAGGGCCTCGACGTATTCCCGCTCCGGTATCGTCGCCCTCGGTTGGTGGGAATTGAAATCGCAATAGGGACACTTGCGCTCACACCACGGGAAGTGGATGTATAGAGACAGGGGCGGCAATTCGGTGAACTGGAACATGCGGAGCATTACTCAACGTCGACAGGGATGTCGCGCTATTTTACCTGAAGTCCGCGCCGCCACTGCAGTAACATCCCCCCCATGAGCATCCACGCCGACATGGACGCCTTCTATGCCTCGGTGGCACAAGGTGCTGCGCGGGCACGCAGTTGCCACAAGGACCGGTAGGAACGGGCCATGCCCGCGATGAACAGCGCTTTGCAAGCATATTGTGGGAACGGCTTCAGCCGTGAATAATGTGCCAGAGTAATAAAATTCGCGGCTGAAGCGGCTCCCACGGATGGTGGTTTTTACGCCGATTATATCGCGGCCACCAGCAATACGGCACCGGGCGCGACAAATACAACGACATCAGCCACCACTATCCCGACGATGAACATTTCCAGCTGCTTGAACAGCGCCACACCTTTGCACAGGCCCCTGCCTGGCTGCGGCTACGGGGCGGCGTATCGGCGAAATATTATCCGTTGGGCACGAACTGAATTGGCACTATGAAGCCTAACCTTACATCGGTCACTTTTTCAAAATTTTCAGTGGATTGGGCTTAAGCAAGTACCATTCAGCTTTGACCTCTTAACTACCCCCGTAACTGCGGATTAATCAGAGATTCCTTAAATCTTGAACTGATTTACCTCGTTCTGCAGGTCAGATACAAAACCGGTCATATCGTTGGCCGAATTATTAGTGCGTTGGGCGCCTTCGGCGGTCTCCCCGGCGACCCGACTGACATTGGTGATATTGCGATCAATCTCCTGCGCTACCTGGCTTTGCTCCTCCGAGGCACTGGCGATTTGCATATTCAGATCATTGATGGTGGCGACGGCATTGGCCAAAGCCTCCAGGGACTCCTGCACCCGGCCGGTTTCTTTCACGCCGGTTTGGGCCTCGTCACGGCTCTTTTCCATCACCTGTAGCGCCTCGTTAACCCCGCTTTGCAAGCCTTCCACCATTTGCTGAATTTCTGCAGTGGATTCCTGGGTGCGGCTGGCCAGGGTGCGGACTTCATCGGCCACCACAGCAAACCCCCGCCCCTGTTCGCCAGCGCGAGCCGCCTCGATGGCTGCGTTTAAGGCCAGTAGGTTGGTCTGTTCGGCAATGCCACGAATCACGTCCATGACACTGCTGATGCCCTCACTATCTGCTCGCAGTTTTTCCATCACCCCTGCGGCTCGCTGTACTTCTCTGGCCAGACTATCGATGGCGGCGACACTCTGCGCCATCACTTTGCGGCCGTTGCTGGCCTCCTCATCGGCCTGTCTGGCGGCCTTTGCCGCGCCCGCCGCGCTGCTGGCCACTTCATGTACGGTGGCGGACATCTCATTCATGGCCGTAGCGACCTGATCCAGTTCCGCTTGCTGATTCCTGACGCCTTGACCGGTATGTGCCGCATCCGTGGTGACATCCCCCATACTACTCGCCAGATGCTGGCTGGTCTTTAATACCCTACTCATCATATCGGCGACTTTGCCGGTGAATGCGTTAAATTGCGTGGCCAGGGCGGATATCTCATCGCCGCCACTGTCGTCAAGGCGTCGGGTCAGGTCTCCTTCACCCTGGGCGATATCGGTCATGGCATCCACAGCGGTGCCAAGGCGTCGGGTAATGGAAACCTGCAAAATACCGAGTGCGGCCAGTAAGGCAATAACGACGATCGCCACCCCTGCCATTTGTTGGCTGAGCATGCCGGTGATGTGATTATTCAGCAACTGGCGGTGTTCGGCAGTCATGGCCTTGAAGTGTTGATGCAAGACGGTAAAACCGTTTAAAGCC
>JAJRWE010000063.1 GCA_024276955.1 Gammaproteobacteria bacterium | reverse complement strand
GGAAAAAACTCCGCATACGAGTCACCGTTATTTTGTTAAACCGCGCCATAAAAACTGCCATTTGCGATCTCCATATCGAAAAAACTTAAGTTACTATCTATCCAATCAAAAATCGACAGTTATTATTCGAGCGATCCTTAATTGCCCTTAATTGTCCCCTTAATTGCTTAATTGTGTCCCCTTAATTGTCCCCTTAATTGCCCTTAATTGTAGGGTGGACACGTTTTTTTGTGTCCACGCGCTGATTCTTTTCTGCTTGATTCCGTGAAATAAAAAAGGCGCCCTCAGGGCGCCTTTTTACGTTATGTGGCAGCAGGATTTCTGTGTTGCCCGGTTACCAGTTGCCGGTTCTTGCTCCGGCTGAATTGATGACGAGATCACCATCTGGAACCTGCCGGCCCTGTGCGGTGGCGGTGAGTTCGACACAGTTGGCGATGTTATTGCTGAAGTTGTTGTTGGGGTCGCATGTGCTTGCCGCAATGCTGTAGAGGCCGTCGGTAGTGATTACGGGATCGGCGGCGTAGTTCAGGTCATTCATCAGGTCTAAGGTATAGGTCATGCGGCGGCTGAAGAAGTTCTGCTGTTTGGCGAGAATCTCCAGCAGTGTGTTTTGAGCTTCGGTGCGGTTACTTCTCAGTACATAGTTCTGATAGCTGGGATAGGCGATGCCGGCGAGAATGCCGACGACGGCCATTGCGATGAGCAGCTCGATGAGGCTGAAGCCCTGCTGGCGGCGAGGTTGCTGGTTGTTTGTCTTCATGTGTGGGTATCTTTCTTCAGGCGGAAGGGGCGGGCGATTCGATACTCACCCACCCCAGTGTTTTACGGGGCTAGTTCTGCCAGAAGCGTCGCGTTCCCCAGAGCTGGATGTTGTCTAGATTGTCCTGATTGACGAATACGCCAGCACTAAGTTGTGGTGGCGTAGCTCCACCGCCACCGCCACCACCGCCACCACCGCCACCACCGCCGCCACTACCGCCACCACCGCCAATATTTGTGCCGACGGTGACATAAGCTGCGCTGGGAATGAACTGGACGCTGTTGAGAGTCATGAAGCGGTCTATCTGGCCGTCTTTATTCAGGTCAGTCACCGATCGACCGTCCTCCAGCGCCATCATGTAGGCGCGGGGGGTGTTGCCGGAGAGATTACAGGCGTTGTTGCCGGCCTGAAAATCGGGTTGATAGCTGGTGAAGATCACGCTGTTATTGAAGATGATCGATTCCGCCAGCACCTTTTCACCCTGATTTAGGCTCAGGTCTATGAACCAGCCGGGTTTGTTGCTGGTGAGAGCCGGCAGACTTGTGATGTCACCGAGGTCTGCTTCTGCCACGGCGGTGGGGATGCCGGTCGGTAGGTTGAGGGCGTCCTGATCCTCGAAGACGTAGAAGCGGTCTTTTGTCGTCGTCTCTGTCGGATGGGCGCGATAGCCTGAGCCGATGGCGATCTTTAGGCGTTTTTGGCGGTCGAAGGCGATGCTGGGGGGGTAGTAGAAACGTCGGTTGCCGACGGCCGTGCCATCGTTGAAGTCGGCCAGCAGGTAACCGGTGCTTTGACTGATATCGCTCGGGCTGATGTTGCCATAGTTGAGGTTGAGGCTGTTCCGGTTGAGGTCGATACGCCAGACGCGGCCTCCCATATCGCCCACATACAGGCGATCGGCCAGGCCATTGCCGTCGAGATCGATGATGCGGGGATCCGAGGGAATGCTGTTGGAAAACGGTATCTCCGTATCATGATTGCCGCCTGCGGGGCCGGCACTCCAGATTTTTGTTCCATGCTCGGCATCGACGATGAAGATGGCGCGCCCCAGGTCATCGGTTTTGCGTACGTTTTTGCTGGGATCGCTATCCTGGGTGTCTTGATCGATGTCATAGCCGCCACCGAAGATGAGCGCCATGGTCGCCTTGCCGCCGGTCATGACCTGGGTCAGCTGCGGCGTGGACCAGGACTGTCCCAGCTCATCGAATCCAGGGTCGATGCCACCCCGGATGTGCCACAGCAACTTTGGCTGCGCCGGCTTGGTGACGTCCAGGGCGTAGTAGTTGCGTCCGCCACGGCGCATACCGAAGTAAAGATAGGTGTGGGTTTCGGTCTGCCAGACGACCAGGTTGCCGTCCAGCCCGTAGACTTTTTTGTCCGTGTTGCTGTTGCGGTACAGGGTGTCGAGGTTGGGCAGCAGCTCCTTCGGGATGAAGGCGAAGAGTTCTGTGGGTGGGTTGGCGGAGATATCAAAGGCATGCAGCAGTCCGTCATTGGTCGGGACATAGAGTACCTGTGGATATGAACCCGTGGCGTAGTTCACCAGGCCCGGCGTCGTGTGCAGGGAGTCCCCCATGTGCTGGCGCTCTTTTGTGGTGGTCGTGCCATTCGCGTTGGTGACCTCTTCCAGGCCCCGGGCCCACTGGATGAGTTTGTCACGGTCGACGTTGGCGGAAAGCTGCAGTTCGGCGGCGGTCAGTTTGCTGTTGCCGGTGGTGAAGGCATTGTCCCCGTGCATGAGGTCGGATTCTGTACCCAGGTAGGTATAGATATTCCTTAGGCTGGAGTCCAGGCCGTCGGCCAGGGAGGTGCCATCGGTAAATATGGGCTTGCCGCTGCTGTCATAGCTCAGCTCAGTCGGAATGATATCACCGCTCCAGGCAGGTTTGTCGCTGGGGGTAAACTCCGGACGGTAGAGGAATTTACTGGTGGCCAGGCGATTGGTGGGGTCGACATTGACGGAGGGCATAGAGAAGCTGACGCCGCTGCCGGTGACTTCCTTGATGATTTTTGTAAATATGGCTACCAGGTCGCTGGACTTACTGGCATTGAAATACGCGCCCTCCTTTTTGCCATTTTGCTTGCTTTTTTCGGCCAGCAGAGTAAGGAAATCCTGTGCCCCCGTATTGCCGCCGAGCATGAAGCCGATGGTATAGGTGGAGATGGTCTGGTCGCCCGGCAGATTGGGGGACTGGTCGTACTCAGCCATGTACTGAACGAGTTCGGGCATACAGCGGCCATAGGCGTGGATATTGCTGCCGAGGCTGCTGAGGTCGGCGCAATCCTGGTAGCGGTTGCTGCCGATGACAGGGCGGGCCCGCGAGGCGATGTAATGGAGGGTGTCCCGGCGCATCGGTTCACCGTCAGAAAGGAGTACCACGTAGTTGCTCTGACACTGGTGGGTGATGGGGGTCTTGTAGATAGGGGTGGGATCCCAGACCTTTTCGTTGTAAGTATGCCTGCAAAGTTCGTAATTGTAGCTACCTGCTGTTTGTGGGTTGGTACAGCTTACGCGGTAGAGGTTGCCACTGCCGTCAGGATCTACAGGGCGATTAGTGCCATCGAATGAGACGGTACTGATGGTCTTCCAGTTGTCGTAGCACTCAAGCCCCGTGGAATCACAGATACGGTCGTTTCTCTGAATACTGCAGGAACCCGCGTTTCCCGGGGTAGGCTGCGTTCGGGTTGCGCAGGAGCCGGGTATTAGAGTGGAACCGCAGCTATCGATATCCGAAGGCTTCGGGCTGCTGGGTGAGCATTCGCGCTCTCCGGCTGGTTGGGTGGTGTAATCCACTTTCCCGCTATAGGCGGCGGGATTGTCGGCTAGGGAGTCGCCATTGGTATAGCTATTGGTTGAGGTGTTCCACGTTTTAGGTTTGTCACCGCGCCAGCCGGTGTTGAAGATTTCTTTGCCGAGGTAATAGCTGGAGGCGAAATAGAGGGCGTCGCCCATGGGCGTCCCTTTGGCGGTGGTGTAGCTTTTGGCGATATAGTCGAGAACGCTGCCGACTTTTGTGCCCGCTGGAATGTTGCCATCGACCCGATTGGCATCACTGTTGATGTCGGTGATGGGGAAGTCGATGCCGCCGCTGCGGCTGCCACCAAAGTCCATGATGCCGACGTTCAGTTTTTTGTAGGGATCCTGGGGCAAGAGAACCGCGTTTAAGGATTCCTTCAACACCTGCATGCGCGATTTGCTGCCTGTGGTTGCATCCATGCTTTTTGAAGAATCGAGGATAAAGAGCACATTCGGTGCAACGGTGTTGGCCGGCTTGGAGAAGAACACCTCGATGTCTTCGGCCATGGTCGGTGCGCTGGCCAGGCCGAGGCCGAGCAGGGCGGCCAGGGCGACAGGGCGGCGGTGGTGATTTCCTTTCATCTGGGTTCTCCCGGGATACGGTGGTTATTCGCTGTTGTTATGGCTAGATCTGGCAGAGAGCTATGTTGTTGATGCCTGGCAGGCCCTTCAAGCTGGGCTGCGGAAAGCGGATCTGCTGGACATGCTGGGTAATGGCCTGTCCACCGACATTCGTTGTCGCCGTGTAGGTGTAGGCGTAGTCAGTGATGGTCTGTTTTAAGGTATCTTGGGTGGCGTTCTGACCTGTGCCTCGACTTTCGTCGGGACGCAGATGGCCGCAGAGGCCCACCTGGGCTGTGGTGTTGACGGCGACAGTTCCGCCACTGCGGTTGTCGAGTGTTATGTTTTGCTGAGGGTAGATGATGTTGGCGTTAAATCCAAGGTTCCGGTTTAGAACCGCACCCAGTGCCTGGTTGCGCAAGTTGGTGTTGTTGGGGGTAGGGATGCGGACATTCTTCAAGGCTGCCTCGGTGGTCTGGAAACCGATGGCATTCAACTGGCTATTGCTGGCGAGGTTGGTCTGAATAATGGAGGATTCCATGGTGGCGATGCCGACCAGGGTCATGATGATCATGATCAGCAGACCGGTGATCAGGGCGGCGCCGCCTTGGCGGCCGGGCAGGGGACACAGATTCTGGATCGGCATGTCACGGGCTCCTAAGGAATACGGTTGCGCAGGGGGACTGTGGTGGTGAAGACGCGGTACAGGCGGCTGTCATTGGGCATGAAGACCGGGGCGTCCAGCAGGGTGAAGCCATTGGCTGGCTGCACCGGGTCAACGGCGGTTTCCGAGGCGACCAGCAGGGCCAGGCGCAGGCTGACCACATTTAGCCACGGAATACCGGCGCCGGCCTGCAGGTACTGGTTGGCCGAGCCGTCGGCATCGGTGTCAATGCCATAGAGCGCCTGCATGTTGACGACGTTTTCCACCAGAGTCTGTGCTCTGGGGTTGCCGTTGCCCAGGCAGACCAGGTCGCCGTTGTTGTTGATGGAGTATTGGTTGGTGATCAGGGCGCCGGCTGGGATAGGGTTGCCGAGACAATCTGTATTATTGGGTGGATTGCCGGAGTTGTACTGGATAGTGAACTGGTCGCTGGCGTTGCCGCCGCCATCAAATGTCCATAGGGGGTCGGGGTTGAAGGGTATGACGTCATCGGCCAGCGGAAAGCCGGCCATTTCCACATCACGGCGCAGGGCATGGATGGCGAAACGGGCGTTCTCCTGCATGCCGGCGATATTTTCCTGCAGGCGATAGCTGTTTTTGCTGCTGGCGTAGAGGGTGATGGTGCCGCCGAGCAGAACCAGCCCGAGCGTCATGGCGACCATGATTTCCACCAGGGAGAAGCCTTGCTGGTGTTGGTGGTGGGGTGCGTGGGTCATGGTTGCACCACCAGGGTGACATCTCGGGTCAGTGCCTGGCCTTCATTGACTTCGCTCCAGGCGATGGCCACGGTGTACGGTGAGCCAACTACGCAATTAGGATTGTCGTTACAGGTGACGGTAAGGAGGCTGCCTGGCGGTAGCCGATTCTCTGTACTGCAAGCGATGGTGGAGAGGTCGAAGTTGGCCATTTGCCCTGGCGTACAAACGGCACCCGGGACGCCGCCGCGGGTGGCACAGACTGGATTCGGTGCCGGATTCGGTGCGCCATTGGCACAGTTAACCGTGGAGGTGTCCAGGCCATCGTAAAAATTGGCATCGACACCGGCCCGATTGGCATGCATACGCTCGGCCATGTCGTTGGCGATGAGCGTGGCCTGGCTGCGGAAATAGGCCATGTTGGTGCCCTCCGAGCCGTGCAGTTGCATGCCGGCCATACCCAGCAGGCCGATGGAGAAGATCACCAGCGTGATGAGGATCTCGATGAGGGTGAAGCCGCTTTGCCGGGTTGCTTGTGGATGGGTGGCCATCAGGTGCAATTCTCCGGGTTGTGTCCGATGTCGCTGGCTTCTTTCACACTGCTGACCATGGCCCGCCCTGTCCAGTTGATGCGGATGGCTTTGCCGATGTCGTTGCTCCTTCGCGAGTCGCACAGGGACAGGATGCCTATCTGGTTGCTCCGTCCGCTGGGGATATAGGCAATGAAATTGCGGAAGTTGTTGTTGCCGCGCAGGGTGTTGTTTCCGCTCAAGGGGCCATGGACGCGCAGGATGGTTTCACCGCCATCTCGCACCGCGTCGCCGTTATTGTCGACAAAGACGATCCACCATTGTCCCCAGTCGTTGCCGCCAACGGTACAGTCGGCCTCGTTGGCGCTCTTGCAAAGCGTGACCTGGACGCGGCGCTTGATGGCCTCGCTGCGGGCCAGGTTGAGGGCGGCGATGAAGTCGAGGGACTGGCCGCTGAAGCGGTTGTCCTGAATCATGGTGCTGAAGCTGGGCGCAGCCACGCCGACGACGATGGCGGCGATGGCCAGCGTGATGATGAGTTCGAACAGTGTGAATCCCTGGTGTCCGTGCACGGAATCCTCTCCAAGCCTGAGGGGTTTTCAGACCTGAGAGTATATCCAGTTTTGGCGGGAGTGTTGGCGGGAAAGGGGGATTAAACCGACAGGCGGTGGCTGGATTACGATAGACGGTCTAAAGGGCGACTCTAATTACACGGCATCAATCTTTCCGGATTTGATTCCCCACGGTTTACAACGTCGTTGTAGGAGCGGATCCTTGGGCCGCGAGGTCAAGGGTGGGCAAGCCATCGCGGCCCAAGGGTCCGCTCCTACGACACAATACCCCCGCCGGATCGCCTGCTTTTGGTGGTGTTTAAAGGCAAGTTGTTGCGGTCTTTTATGCAGGATGCTGGTGAGCGCTAGCGAACCGCGTCGTTCGCGTTCACGGTTTGTTGCGTCTTACCAGGAGTCTTCACCGGTGTCGCTGGTATCACCGTCCTTGTTTTTATCCCGCCGCTTGAGGCCGCTGGAGGTGAGTTCCAGTCTGCCGTCATCGACCTGCGCGGCCTGTGGCAGGGCGCGCAGTACAAAACAACGGGTGATGGGGCAGGCGGCGGTGGCGGCGAGGACACTGGATTTATAGTGGCTCTCCGGGGAGTCGACATTATTGGCCGCCGCGTAGCCAAGATCCGTCAGGTCGGCGGTGTAGCTTCCGTTGTCGTAGAAATAGCGCCCCTGCAGGGCTTCAATCCTCAGTAATGCGGATTCTCCATCGCTGCGTTTCCCCTTGCGTACCGAGTCCTGATACGCGGGAACGGCGACGGAGGCAAGGATGCCGATAATGGCCATGGCGATCAGCAGTTCGATGAGCGAGAAGCCGCGGCGCCTTGAAGGTCCAAGTGGACCGGCCTGTCTTCGAGATGATCTGTGCATGGTTTTGTCTCGTCTGTGTTTGTTGATTGAAGGTCGGGCGGATCTTATTCCTGCAGTTCCCGCCAACTGGCCTCGCCACTTCTCACCGCGCCCTTGTTTTTCTGCTCGATGGTCACGATCTTGCCGGTCGAGGTCTGGATGAAGGCCTTGGTGCTGCCATCGCTGTTGTAGCCGCTGCCCGTGTGCAGGCCCGGTGTGAGCGAGGGTGCGACACCGAGATCCAGGGTGGTCTTGATGACATAGTTGCCATCGCTATCGGCGGCCCCGGTGGTGCCGATCACCGGGGGATTGCCCGCGGTGCCGGTGGCGAAGTGGGTAACCGACAGCTGCGACAGTCCATCCACCTTGCAGGCCGCGCTGCTGGGGTTGTACGTGGTGTGGGTCAGGCTGTCGCCGAGGATGGTGGCCTCGCCGATAACGCGGTTGCCCGCCGGCAGGATGTTGCGGTACCAGCCGGACTGATAGTCGCTGGCGGTTCCGTATTGCGTCATCTTTTCCAGGAGTTCACTGAATGTGGCGGGTGTCGATGAGGCAAGTGTGACACCGGTCAGTTTACCCGTATTTTCCCGTACCACGGCGTTGGTAACGTCTGCCAGTTTGCCAACATCCGGTGCGGCGCCAGTGAAGCTGCCCGTGGTGTCGCGCGTCATCTTCAGGCCATAGAAACGCTGGCCGGCATTGTCCAGTGCGTCGTCCCGGGTGTAGTAGCGTCCGGTGCCGAACAGCACCCAGCGGTTGCGGTCGTCGTCGAAGGTGAAGGAGGTTTTCGCAACAATAGGCCGCTGGGTATCAATCACCACGGAAGGTAACCAGCCTCCGGGCGCCTTGACAGTGGCGGTGGCGATGTCCTGGGTCTCAACCTGGTACAGCTTGCCTTTCCACGGGGCTGCGGTGCCGGATACGGTGCCGAAGAAGATACCGTCGGCATTGGCATCCAGATCCCAGTCCACGGCAATCAGATCCGAGATAAAGCTGTTGCCATCACTCAGCACGGAAATACCACCACCACCGAATCCGGCTTCCAGGGACAGGGTGCTCAGGTTGAGCAGGAACAGGCGGCCGTTCTTGGTGCTCTTGACGGCGGTCAGCCCGTCTTTGGTCGCGGTGGGGCCGGAACCCAGCATCAGATACCAGTTGCCGTTGGAAATAAACGGCGCCGGGATGCTGGAGGTAAAGCCCAGATCCTCATGGCTGAATTCCAGCAGCAGTTGCGGCGGCTGTTCCGGGTCTGTGATGTCCAGCAGGAAGTAAGCCGAACGCATGGTGCGGATGTCGCTGCCCGGGTTGCTGGGATCGACATCGGCGGAGATCTCGCCACCCCCAAAACGCATGCCGCCGACCAGTACCGTACCCCAGCCCCCGGGGTGGGTGGCATCGGCGGGAAATATCTTGGCATCGAAAATACGCGGGCGCAGATCGACATAATAGACATGATTGGCCGTGGTTTTGCCGTAGTTGACATCAGTCAGATACTTGAGGTGCGGCAGCAGATTGTAAGGCACATAGGCCCACATCTCTGCGCCCAAGCTGTGCTGGGGAGTGCCCGTTGGGCCATTCAGGAAGGTGCGGGTAGGGGCATCGTACCAGCCGGCGTTGAAGGCGTGCAGCATACCGTCGTTGCCGCCGGCGTAAACCATGTGGCGACGATTCCTGTACTGCTTCAGGAAGGTGCTGTAGGTGGTGTCTTTATAGAGGATATCAAAGGCCTCTGAGGGGCGCGCTACGGCAGTGGGTGTGGAGTAGATCACGTCACCCAGGCGCCAGGTACGGTTGCTTGGAAGTTCGCGGCTGCGATAGCCCGCCTGGTCTTCGCCGCGGATAAAGTTGACGATCTTCGCGGCCTCGGCGGCATCGGCGGCTTGCAACAGACCGGCATTGGTGGCGTCAAAGGCCGCCGGCAGGAAGGCGACGGTTTCCGTTGATGTCACTCGCGCCGCTGCCGTGCCCGTATTCTTACTGCTGTCGATGGCGGTGAAAATATAGCGGCCGGGTGCTGCCGATGCGTAACCGCGCTGGGTCCTGGCCTGGGCGTCCGTGAGATTGGCGAGCCATTTACCACCACTCCACAGATATTTGATGTCGAACGGCGTCTTGGTGAAAACCGAGTTTGAGCAGGTGGTGCTCTGGGCCTCTGTCGGGCGTGCAGACTCACTGGTGGATAACTTGATATAGGTGGACTGATCGGCGCTGTTGAAGCACATGTCGAGGATATTGTCAGTGGCCGGTCCTTCCAGTTGCTGATTGCCGTTATTGTCCTGGCGGATCAGGCCGGAATCATCAACCAGCAGGGCATTCACATCCCCGGTCCAGGCGACCTGATAGGCGCCATCGGACATGGTGGTCTGGAAGCTGGCCTGGTAGATCGCACCTTCACCGGCTGCAGAGGCGGAAATAACCGAGGCCGCGCCACCCGCCGATGCACGCCGTGCAATGGACTGGAATGCAGCGGTCAATTCGGCCACCAGTTGGTAACCGTCGTTGGCGAGATAGAAGGTATCCGGGTTACAGTCGCCATCGGCGTCCCACTCATTGGCTGTGCAAGTGCCACCGTTGAGGTAGGTCTGAAAATAGGCCTTGAAATCCGCAGGGTGGCCCGGGTCGGGCTCATTGTCGCCGTCGGCATCGACGAAACCGCCATTGGCGGCCGCCTCACGCATTCTCTTTGTGGAGGTGTTGTTGATTTCACCTTCGCCCAGGGCAGCGTAGACATAGTAGCTGATGATTTCCTGATGACCGGAAATATCACTGCGGCAATCATTCTTGCGCAGTTGCAGGGCAAGGTCATCGAGTTGTTCATTCTTGCCGGTGGCGCCGATGCCATCACTGGGGACGGCTGGATCCACCGCCGGGTTTGCCGAGATGGGCCCTTCCCAGTCTTCATAGGGGGCGCCGTCATTGAAGTGCAGCACAAAGGTTTTGGCGCACTTCAGCTTGTCGCTGTACTCCGTGTAATAGTACGGATCCCAATCGTTGTTGACCTCATAGGAATTAATCTGCGTGGCGCCTTCGGTACCATTGTCATACCACTGGGTATGGCCATTTTTTGCAAAGTCTCTCTGTTGGACATAACCATAAATGTCATACAGGGTTTCGGCGATGGGGGTGGTGCCCCAGATCAGCGGATGATCCTCGATGACATCGACGATGTTCGAGAGCGGGGATTTGACATGGGTTTCCAGGCAAATATCGTAATTGGTGCGAGAGGCCGTGGGCAGTGATACATCCGGGTAACAGGGATGGAAAGTACCGCCATCCACCTTGTTGCCGGTATAGATGCTGGTCGGACTGCGGGTATGGTCGTAATTATAGACCGCCATGCCGAAACGCATGCCGCCGGAGTGGTCCTGCACGATGCCGGTGGGCTCGGCGGTCAGGCCGAGCTGGATATTGAAGCCGGGAACCGGCACGGCAATGTAGCCGACGTTTTCTGCAGCATGGGTGGTTTCACTGTCTGCAGACCTCTCTTCGTCGATCTGCAGGTCTATTGCGGTGCTGGATAAAACGGCATTGCCGCTGCGGACGTTGGCAGTGTCGGAGCCATTGAATGTCTGCATATCCATGACGACCAGGGGTTCGCCGGAAAATGGGGTTGAGAAATTTTGTGTATGCCAGGCGTTTGTAACGACGGTTCCGGTATCGGCGATCTCGAAGGGTGTGTTGCTAAAGCTTGTGATGCCGCTGCCCCTTTCGATGGCGATATAATGGATTTCTTCCATACCATGATTCTGATCTGCCGCCTCTTCCTCCTGCAGCGCCACCTCAAAGTTCGCTGCCGTGATGTTGCGCTTGCGGGTGGTGACGGAGTCGAAGTCGTTAAAGGAGCTGACGCCGGACCAGACGACTGGAGGTGCAGTAAAGGATCCGCCAAGATAACTGACTGTATCAAAGCTTCCCGCCGTGGTGCTGGTGGCAACCTTGCCGGCGTCAAAATATATGTTGCCACTATCGGTATCTATGTGGTGCCGGCCTTTTTCGGCAACGATATAGAAGATGTCTTCCGTGGTGTGTTTGCCATCCTTGGAGTCCCACTCCTGCAGGCGAACCTTGAAGCCTGTCGCGGTGATATCAGCGACGCGCGCCAGAACCGGGTCGCCGCCGTTGTAGGAGACATTGACGGCGACAACCACGGGCTCCGTATAGGTGTTGCTGAAGGTGACGCTTTTCCAGTTGGCGAGATTGTTTCTGGCGGGGTCACTATTCGTGTATTGCCAGTCCATGGAGACGCGACCCACTTCTATATTCGAGTCCAGCGGCACCGCGAGGGCACCATTCGCCGTAACGGGCTTTATCATGCCGCTGTCCATGATAAATTCCTGATTATCCGGGAAGGGCGTGTGGGCGGATCCGAGGCTGTAGGCCTTGCGGAAGGTATAATCGTAGGGCTCGTTCTGTCCTTGCACCACATAATAGGTGTTTCCACCGAGCGCCTCGCCGGCGCGATTGCGCACCTTGCCGCCGACCAGTACCTGACGCACGATGTCCATGCGCCGCATGGCCATCCAGTTGAGGAAGTTGCCGTCCCAGCCGCCGGCTGCATCTTCAACGAAGAAACCCAGGTTGGCGTCGTAGCGGTATTTTTTGATGCTTTCAAAATAGCCAAAGTAGGATGTCGCAGGATTGAAGTCATCGTGAAGCCCGGTCCGCCAGTTGCCAGCACCGGTGTCACGGTAGGCAACGGCCTTCATACTGCCAGAGATGTCGAGGGCAATGATGACATTGGGGTTACCGGAGTTTTCGGCAATAAACGGTGGTACAGCCTGATAGTCCGCGGTCGTTGCCGGTGCAGCAAAAGCCGCAGGCCAGAGGCTCACGGCGAGCGCAAAGCCTGCCAGAAATTGTGGTAAAGAGCGCAGCAGTTTCATGGGCTTGATTTCCTGATCCTTGAGCGGTGTTTTAATGAGTTGTGTATCCATGCTGCACCTCTAGTTTTTCAGTATTGCGCGGTATTCCGTTGCGGTGGTGGCCTGCGCACCGGCAACGGTTTCTCCACGGCTGCGTAATTCAAAAAAGACGTGTACGCCGCCAGCTGCGGCTGCCTTGCCCAGGCCTTCATAGCCGGCCGCCATGGCGGTTCCAGCACCGGCTGCCCACTGAGTCTGGGTTCTAAAGACGATGATTTCCGAATTACTGTCTTCTCCGTCGGTGACGTCGCCGTCGCCATTGCCATCCAGTTGGTGGCGTGCGTCAACCGTAAGGCTGCTGGCGTTGGCAAGGCTTTCGCCTGCGTCGTTGTCGATGTACAGATCCTTGCCGGTATTGACGATATTAAGACCTGTCGGCAGGATCACATTGCCGGTCCAGCCGCGTTCGAAGAGATGGGCGTCAATGACGCTGCCCATGGCTTCACGGCCATTTTCCGAGAAGTAGAAGGCACGATCCCGGAGTACCGCATTGGTACTCATTTGATAGTCCATGGATGTGGATTGCATGCTGACCACGCCGATCAGGGTCAGGACGGTCAGGAACATGAGCGCGGTAATCAGTACGGCGCCTTGTTGCCGTTGTCGGGCGGCTAACGGGGTAACTGTCAGTGGATGTTTCATGAGCGGTTCCGGTTGCGTATCTGGATCAGGCGTGTGTATTGCTTGCGGCGGTATTTTCCGTCGCTGCTCGGGATGCTGTAGTTGTAGCCAAGCAGGTTGTAGGTATTGCTATCGGTTAAGCTGGAGTCCTGGTCCTTGCTGCGAGCCAACAGGGAGACCCGCAGGTTGACGACCTTGGACCACCACTCGGTGGTCGATAGTCCATTGATGGCGGTTACGCTGGCGTCATCGTAGCGGTCGACATCGCCATCACTGCCAGTGTTTACGTCACTGGCATCGACCGTGCCGTCGCCGTTGGTATCCCGGTTGCTGCGCATGTCGCGGCCGTAGATAAACTGTAATTGCTCGATGTTTCCCGCAAGTTCCTCTTCAACCAGTTCCGGTGCGCCGGCGGTGTTTCCGCGCAGTGTCAGGCGAACCAGTGTCGGGATGGTATCGTTACAACTGCCGCTGGTTTTTGAACTACACGTGCGCAGGTAGAAAATGTCGGTCTTGTAGACAAAGTTATAGGTGCCATCCTGATTTGGCAGACTGGCGGGAATGGCGCCGCTGCCCAGCATCAGGGTGCCAAAGCTTCCCACTGCGCTGCGTACGAAGATGGTGGTTGCGTCATTGGCGGCGGGTACGGTCTCTGCATCGGCGTACCGTACGACCAGGATGTCGCTATTGGCAACGTAGTCCGAGCTGGCAATACAGCCTGCGGGGAAGCCGACAACCGCACCGATGCTGGCGGCGCCTTCGTAGCCCCGCACCCCCGTGTTGGTATCGGCAACCCAGGCGCCGTTACAACCGCCAACACCGGTAATATTCCCGCTGATACCACCGGCCTGCACGTCCTCGGGATCAATGCCCCCCCAGTGGTCGGCCATATGTGCAGCACGGGTAATGGTGTTGAGTGCAAAGCGGCCGTTTTCCTGCAGCAATCCCAGACTGTCCTGCAGTTTGTAGGCCTGCTTGCTGCTGGTGAAAATCTGTACCAGGCCAGCAGAGAGGATCAGGCCAACGGTTATGGCGATCATGAGCTCGACGAGGGTGACGCCGGTCTGTTTGTTCAGGGTGTCGTTATGCATAGTGGCTTCTACGGTTGAAAACGGGTGGCATAGGTCTTGGTGACCTTATGGTCGATCGTGCCGTCAGCGGCATCCTCTTCATCGGAGAGGGCCTGTTCTTGCCAGGAAATGGCAATGGTGAATGTGCGGTCACCGTTGTTGGTGACCGTACTGGAGACACTGCCACTGCCGTCGTCACGGAGTAATTCCTTATTGGCGGAGGACCAGACGAAGGCATCGTACTGGGCCAGCTGCGCGCCGGTGCAGGTTCTGGCCGCGATGCAGCCGGGGTCGGTTTCACTGCCGTTGATGGCGTCATAGCCCGTGGCCTGTGGGCTTGCCTTCTTCATCCTGGACAGTTCTTCACTATTGGCCTGCATGCGCTCGACCATGTCGTTGGCCTGCGAGTTGGCGATGCTGAGCATGTGTGAGTTCAGGGCCTGTCGCATGCCGAAGGCCTGCAGGCCGGCGATGCCGAGCAGACCGATGGACAACACCAGAACGGAGATCAAAACTTCAATCAGGGTGAAGCCGTGCTGGCGAAAAGGCAGCAGAGAGCGCGGCTGAGAGTGCGGCTGAGAATGGAACTGGCGATAATTCATGATTTGGCTTCCGGTTCAGTGGGCAGCGAATGATCAGGGACAGGCCGCGCTGTCGACGGCGGCGCGACCGGTGGCGCCGACCTTGATAGTGCGTCGCTCCTTGTTTTTGCATCCGCTGGGTGTGAGCGTGAAGGTAACGGAGTTATCGACCGCGCCAGTGGGTCTGTATTGCACGCTGGCTGCCGTGGCGGTGAAGGTTGGGTTGGCATTCAGGGCTTCACTGATCCGCAGCACTGAGTCGGCGCCATCGAACGTCCCTCGGGTGCCGGTGGCATCCGTGAAGACCAGCCACCCCCCGGACCAGTCTGTGTTGCCGGCGCAGGTTTCAGGGTCTGTGGCGGGCTGCGTGCGTGAGCAGACCGAGGCCCGTACACCGCGCTTGGCGGACTCGCTGCGGGCAAGGTTTAGTGAGGCCAGCATGCTGTTGGCCTGGGTTGCCGTGCGGTTACTGCGCAACATGGTGCCGAAGCTGGGGACGGCGATACTGACAATGATGGCGCCTATCGACAGGGTGACCAGCAGTTCAATCAGGGTAAAACCCGCGGCTTGTTTGTTTCTGTGCAGCATTGGCCTTCTCACGGCAATTACAAAAGTCTCTGTAGCCGTTATCGGCGTGTGGCGCGTGAGTTTTTGGCCGTTTATCGGTTGCAAACGGCCTTCGGTCAGAAGTGCATGGCGGGGTGTGACGCAGTTCCCTTTTGGGGGGTGGCCGTCAGGGCTGGGCGGCGGGTTCGGCAGGGGGTTCGGCGGGGGATTTCTGGCGTGCTGTCACGGCGCGTTCATTGGCACGCCGGTCGATGACATTCTTTAGCGCAATCAGCAGCCCGAGGCCGATGAAGGCACCGGGTGGCAGGATAGCCAGCAAGAAGCCGTGGTAGCCGTCGATGAAGGTGATGGTTAGCCATTGCGCACCCTCACCGAACATTAGCTCGGCCTGTGCAAACAGGGTGCCGTGGCCAATGACTTCGCGCATGGCACCGAGGGCGACCAGTACCAGGGTGAAACCCACGCCCATGGAGAGGCCGTCGAGCAGGGAGCGGCCGACGTTGTTTTTGGAGGCGAAGGACTCGGCGCGGGCGATGATCACGCAGTTGGTGACGATGAGGGGAATAAAGATGCCGAGGATCAGGTACAGGTAATAGACAAAGGCCTTCATCAGCAGCTCGACGGCGGTGACGAAGCAGGCAATGATCAGCACGAAGGTGGGGATGCGCAGTTCCGGGCGCACCAGATTACGAACCAGTGACACGGTGACGTTGGAGCCGGCCAGCACCAGGGTGGTGGCGATGCCGAGGCCGAGGGCGTTGATCACGGTGCCGGAAACCGCCAGCAGGGGACACAGTCCCAGCAGTTGCACCAGCGCCGTGTTGTTGCGCCACAGGCCTTCGTTGATAATTTCTTTCGAATTGTCCGCCATGCTTGCCGTCGTCCCCGTTATCGCTGCTTACTCATCGTCACTGTCCGCCGGTGCCACGATGCTTTTCTCCGCGAACAGGCGTTCCTTGTGCCGCCGATAATATTTTAGTGTGTTGTACACCGCCTTGACCACCGCGCGCGGGGTGATGGTGGCGCCGGTGAACTGGTCGAAGATACCGCCGTCACGCTGCACGTGCCAGCCCTTGTGCTCCGGGTTGCTCAATGAATGGCCATTGAAACTGAGAATCCAGTCGCTGCGCCGTTCCTCGATGCTGTCACCCAGACCAGGTGTTTCCTTGTGCGACAGCACGCGGACGCCGGCCAGGGTGCCATCCTTATAGATACCCACCAGCAGTTTGATCGGGCCGACATAGCCATCCGGCGCCACCGACATGATGGCCACCGCCACCGGTTTGCCGTTGCGCCGCGCGCGAAACACCGGCACTGGTTTGTCGGTGCCCAGCAGTTCGGGATCACGCACCGTGATCATGTCGCGAAAGATGTCGTTGTCGTGCAGCGCCGGATTGATCACCGCATGCAGGCTGCGCAGCATGTAGGCCCGTTCGGCCTCTTCAATATGTGGCTCGGTGAGCTGGTAAATGTAGGCCACCAGTCCGCCGCCCACCAGGGCGAACAGCCCCAGGATCATCGCGCTCCTGGTCATGTACTGGCGCAGCATCAGTCTTTACCCCGCACATGCCCATAGACGCGTGGCTGGGTGTAGTAATCAATGGTGGGAGCGGCCATGTTCATTAGCAGCACGGCGAAGGCCACGGCATCGGGATAGCTGCCCCAGGCGCGGATCACGTAAATGATGATGCCGATGCCGATGCCGTAGACGATGCGTCCCTTGGGCGTGGTGCTGGCGCTGACGGGATCGGTGGCGATGAAAAAGGCAGCAAGGATGGTGGCGCCGCCGAAGATGTGAAACAGCGGTGAGGGATAGGTGTCCGGGTCCATGAGGAAAAAGAAGGCGCTGATCACGAACAGGGTGCTGATCAGGGCCAGTGGGATCTGCCAGCTGATGACGCGTTTGTAGATGAGATACATACCGCCCAGCAACAGCCAGTTGCCCACCCACTCCCAGCCGGTGCCGGCAAAGTCGCCGAACAGGGCGTTGCTTTCGATGATCTCGGACACGGTGTTGCTCAGTCCCAGGTCGGTCTTCATGGCGTCCAGGGGTGTGGCGGAACTGAGGGCGTCGATACTGAGCCCGTAGGGGAAGTGGCTGAAGAAGATCATCCCCAGGGTGTCGATGAAACCGATCTCCAGCTGTTCGAGGATGAGGGGCGGCATCCAGCTGGTCATCTCCAGCGGAAACGAGATGAGCAGCATCACGTAGCCGACCATGGCTGGATTGAAGGGGTTGTAGCCGAGACCGCCGTAGAGGTGCTTGCCGATGATCAGCGCAAAGGCCACGCCCAGCACGGTGATCCACCACGGCGCCAGCGGCGGGATGCAGAAGGCCAGCAACATGCCGCTAAGCACGGCGCTGCCGTCACCGAGAAAGGGCTTCAGCGGCCGCTTGCGCAGCTTCAACATCAGCGCCTCGCTGGCCACGGCGGTGAGTATGGCGATGACGCTGTTGATGATCAGTCCCCAGCCGAAGAACCAGGTGTAGCAGATGATGGCCGGGATCAGCGCGGCAATGACCCGCAGCATCATGCCGGAAATCCGCATGCCGGAATGGATATGGGGTGATGGCGGGGTCTGCAGCGTCATTATCCTGGAATTCTCAGTTGGACCGGGTGAAGTGTGCGCTTGCGGTAATGCAGGACAAGGCGCAATGACGCGGAATAGTGGTTGTATCCCAAGGCGTTGCAGCGCCGTCATGCGTCACCGCAAGCGTGCAATTCATCCCATAGCGTGACTTACCCGGCAGGTTAAGTCGTAAATCGGTGTCAATGGCTTTCATAGTAATAACTCAATATCAGGATGGAGCGGTCAACTGAGGATTCCAGGATTATGGCCTGTCCTGGGTGATTTTGGCCTTGCTTTCACTGGGGCTTTCGCGGATTTTTTCTTCGCGGCTCTGCTCGCGGCGTCGCTGGTCGGCGTCGTTGACCTGCTTTTGCTGCGCCGGGGTGAGATCGTCGGTGTTCTTCGGCACGTTGTCCTGCTCCGATTTTTTGGCGCGCACCCGCTCCATGGCGGCCTGGATGGCGGCCTTCTTGTCGTCGCTGCCGCCCTTGGCCACGGCGCTGCGCTTTTTCTTGTGGCGCTCGGCGCGTTCCTTCTTCTCCCGCTCGAGGCGGAATTCACGGAACTGGTGGCGCTCGCGGGCCAGATCGGCCAGACGTTTCTCCGCCTCCTGGTTCCATATCTCGCTCTTGGCATAGCGGTAGTAACCCACCAGTGGAATCTGGCTGGGGCAGACGTAATCGCAGCAGCCGCACTCGATGCAGTCGAACAGGTTGTAGTCCTGAATCTTGTCGAAATCGCGTGCCCGCGCATACCAGTACATCTGCTGCGGCAGCAGGTTCACCGGACAGGCATCGGCGCAGTTGCCGCAGCGGATACAGGGCATGGTGTATTCATCGCGTGAGGGCAGGGGTACGTCGTGCATGGTGGATTCCACCAGCACGCAGTTGGTGGCCTTGACCACCGGTACCGCGTCACTGTGCATGGCGGTGCCCATCATGGGCCCACCGACGATAATCCGGCGCAGGCTGCGACGGTTACCGCCGCATTCTTCGATGAGGTTGCCCAGTGGTGTGCCGATCAACACCTCCAGGTTGCGCGCGTGGGCGACGCTGCCAGCGATGGTGACATAGCGAGAGATCAGTGGCTGGTCGAACTCCACTGCGCGGTAGACCGCATAGGCCGTGCCCACGTTGTGGCAGACGATGCCGATGTCGATGGGCAGGCCGCCGGCCGGTACCTCCTTGCCCGTGAGCACCTGAATCAGCTGTTTTTCACTGCCGGTGGGGTAGATGGTGGGCACCTCCACCACCTCCACATCGGCGCCGCTATTGCGAATTTCCTCGTCGAGGGCGCGGAAGGCCTCGGGTTTGTTGTTTTCGATACCGATGATGCAGTGTTTGGCGTTGAGTGCATGGCGCATCATCAGCAGCCCGGCCAGTACCTCCAGGGCGTGTTCGCGCAGCAGCATTTCATCGCAGGTGATATAGGGCTCGCACTCGGCGCCGTTAAGGATCAGGGTATCGACCGGGCGGCCGCCGGGATCGAGCTTGACCGCCGCCGGGAAGCCCGCGCCGCCGAGGCCGACGATGCCGGCATCACGGATGATCCCGCGCAGTTCCTGCGCGCTCAGTTCGGCAAAATTGAACACATTGCGCTCGCGCGGTCGCCAGCGCTCCTCGCCGTCGGTCTTGATGATGATGCAGGGAGCGGACATGCCGGAGGCATGGGGTACCGGGTGGTCGGCGATGGCGAGTACGGTACCCGAGCTGGGCGCATGCAGGGGGGCGCAGATGGTGTCACCGGCACGCGCGATGAGCTGTCCCTTGAGCACCTTGTCGCCCACCGCCACCACCGGCTCGGCAGGGGTGCCGATGTGCTGCTTGAGCGGCAAAATCAGCGTCGGTGGCAGCTTTGCCGGCTGCACGGGAGTGGCCGTGGAGTCTTTCTTGTGCTCCTTGAGCACCACGCCACCCTTGAACTGAAACAGACGATGCATCAGTGGGCCCCTGCCGGCTGTGGGTTCGGGGCGCTGTCGTCGGGCTGTTCATAGGGCGGAGGGGGCGGGGCCGGCCATTTCCAGGTGTCGAGGCTCTGCCTGACGGGCACCATGTCGATGCAGTCCACCGGACAGGGGTCCACACACAGCTCACAGCCGGTGCATTCGGACTCGATGATGGTGTGCATCTGCTTTGCCGCGCCGAGGATGGCATCCACCGGGCAGGCCTGGATGCACAGGGTGCAGCCGATGCATATTTCCTCCTGGATATAGGCCACCATTTTGGGTTTTTCCTCGCCGCACTCTTCATCCAGGGGCTTGGGGTCGCGACCGAGCAGATCGGCGAGGGCGATGATCACCGTCTCGCCGCCGGGCGGGCAGCGATTGATGTCCGCCTCGTCGCGGGCGATGGCCTCGGCATAAGGGCGGCAGCCGGGATAACCGCACTGACCACACTGGGTCTGCGGCAGGATGGCGTCGATTTTTTCTACCAGCGGGTCGCCTTCCACCTTGTAGCGGATCGCGGCATAGCCCAGTAACAGGCCGAACAGGACGCCGAGGACGCCCAGGGCGATGAGAGCGCTTAGCATCACCTTTTCATCTGTCCGGCAAAGCTCACAAAGGCCATGGACATCACCCTTTTACCAGCCCGACAAAGCCCATGAAGGCCATCGACATCAGTCCTGCGGTGATCAGGGCGATGGCCGGGCCACGGAAGGCCTCCGGCACATCGGCCACGGCGATGCGCTCACGCATGGCGGCAAACAGGATCAGCACCAGGGAAAAGCCCACCGCGGCGCCGAAGCCGTATACCGCCGATTCGAGAAAGCCGTACTGATGCTGCACATTGAGCAGGGCGACGCCCAGCACGGCGCAATTGGTGGTGATCAACGGCAGGAAGATGCCCAGCACCTGATACAGCACCGGGCTGGTCTTGTGCACCACCATTTCGGTGAACTGCACCACCACGGCGATGACGAGGATGAAACTGATGGTCTGCAGATATTCCAGGCCCAGCGGGATGAGCAGAAATTCGTTCACCAGATAGCTGAACACGGCCGACAGGGTGAGCACGAAGGTGGTGGCCATCGCCATGCCGGTGGCGGTCTCCAGCTTGCGTGACACGCCCATGAAGGGGCACAGGCCGAGGAACTTCACCAGCACGATGTTGTTCACCAGCACGGTGCTGATCAGGATGAGGGCGTATTCAGTCATATCGTGTTGTGTGTGTGCTCTGTCGCAGAATAGACTTGGCGGCGGACAGGGTACAGACCTCTCTGTGGATACGGAAAGACCAAAATGGCCTAATCATAGACGAGTACATTATATCGTGCAGTTATATACCACTGGACGCGACACGATGACGC
>JAJRWE010000062.1 GCA_024276955.1 Gammaproteobacteria bacterium | reverse complement strand
GCTACGGGGTGAATTGCACGCTTGCGGTGATGCATGGCTGCGTTGCAACTCCTTGGAATAGAACAACTATTCCGCGTCATTGCGCCTTGCCCTGCGTCACCGCAAACGCACACTTCACCCCATCCAACTGAGGATTCTAGGGTAACAGGCATTGCTGATACACGGACTCCAATAACCCCGGCCCCAAAGTTCTGTGAACCTCTATGGCCGCGCCAATGATCTCCCGAGACAATGCATTTTCATCCATGAACTCATTCCTTTGCGTTCTTTGCGACTTTGCGTTGAAAGGACTTATCGGTGCGCTCTCAAAACCCCATCCAGCCCGGCCTCGGCCATGGCCACGGCGCGGAACACGGCGCGGCCCTTGTTCATGGTCTCCTTCCATTCCAGGCGCGGCTGGGAATCGTAGACCACGCCGGCGCCGGCCTGAATATAGAGCTTGCCGGACTTGATCACCGCGGTACGGATGGCGATGGCGGTATCCATGTTGCCGTTCCAGGCCAGGTAACCGACGGCGCCGGCGTACACGCCGCGCTTCACCGGCTCCAGTTCGTCGATAATCTCCATGGCGCGGATCTTCGGCGCGCCGGAGACGGTGCCGGCGGGAAAGGTAGCACGCAGCACGTCCATGGCGGTCATGCCTGGTTTTAGTCTGCCTTCGACGTTGGAGACGATGTGCATGACGTGCGAATAGCGCTCCACCAGCATCTTCTCGGTCAGCTCAACGCTGCCGATCTCGCTGACGCGACCGGCGTCGTTGCGCCCCAGATCGATGAGCATGAGGTGCTCGGCCAGCTCCTTGGGATCGGCCAGCAGCTCGGCCTCCAGGGCGCGATCCTCTTCTTCCGTGTGACCACGGCGGCGGGTGCCGGCGATGGGGCGCACGGTGACCTTGCCGTCCTCCAGCCGGGTAAGGATCTCCGGCGAGGAGCCGGCGATATGAAAATCGTGCAGATTCAGATAGAACATGTACGGCGACGGGTTGAGGCTGCGCAGGGCGCGGTACAGATCCAGCGGGCGGGCGGCGAAGGGAATGCTCATGCGCTGCGACAGCACCACCTGCATCACGTCGCCGTCGATGATGTATTCGCGCGCCTTTTCCACCGCCTGCTTGAAACCTTCCTCGGTGAAATCGGAGATAAAGTCTTCTTCCACCACATCACTGCAAATAGCAGGCTCAGGGCGGGGCGTGACGGTGCGCAGGCGTTCGCTGAGGGCGTCCAGCCGCTGCTCGGCATGGGTATAGGCGTCGTCCTCGGCCGGGTCGGCATGCACGATGAGATACAGCTTGCCACTGAGGTTGTCGAACACCACTACCTCGTCGGACACCATCAACAGGATGTCCGGCGAGCCCAGCTCGTCGGGATTGGGGCATTCGGCCAGACGCGGTTCGATGTAGCGCACCGTATCGTAACCGAAATAGCCCACCAGACCGCCGTTGAAGCGTGGCATGCCCTCTACCTCGGCAACGCGGTAGCGAGACTGAAAGTCCTCGATCCACTGCAGCGGGTCATCGACTTGCAGTGATTCAAGGGGATCACCGCAGTCCAGCAGCTCGACGCGATGGCCCGTAACACGCACCACGCGCCGGCAGGGCAGGCCGATAATGGAGTAACGGCCCCACTTCTCACCGCCCTGCACAGACTCGAACAGATAGGAATAGGGCCCATCGGCCAACTTGAGATAGGTACTTAACGGGGTATCGAGGTCGGCCAGTACTTCGCGCATCACAGGGATGCGGTGGTAGCCCTGCCGGGCCAGCTCGGCGAATTGTTCGGCATTCATATTCATCACCTGCACATCGGAAAGACAAAGGAGTTCGGTGGTATCGGCATCAGCCGCGCCATCGTCCCCTTCGCCATGCGATTGTCGTGGTGTGAATCATGTTCTGCACTTTAACCTGTGTTCAGCGCCGTGACTACAGCAGTCCTTTCAGTTCGCTCATGGAATCGATCACCGCATCCGGGCTGGACTCACGAATATCCACGCCATGGGTGTCACCGTAGCTCATGCAGATGATCTGGAAGCCGGCGGCGCGCGCGGCCTTCACGTCGCTCACCGAGTCGCCCAGCATCAGCGACTCCCCGGGGGCCACGCCGAGGGTCTCGGCCGAATACAGCAATGGCAGCGGGTCCGGCTTCTTTTTCGCCAGGGTGTCGCCGCAGACGATGCTCTCGAAGTCGTCGTGCACGCCCAGGTCCTTGAGCAGAGGAATAGTGAACTGCGCGGCCTTGTTGGTCACGCACCCCAGCCGGTAGCCCTGCGCCTTGAGATAGCCCAGGCCCTCACGCACACCGGGGTAGAGCAGGCTGCGCTTGCTGGTGTTGTCGGCATACAGGTCGAGAAAGATGGGGTAGGCCTTTTCGAACAGGGCCTCGTCGGGCTCGCCGTCGAGGGTGTTGATCAACGCGCGGCACACCAGGCGCTCGACACCGTTGCCCACCCAGTTGCGCACCGCAGCTTCACCGCGCGCGGGCATATCGAGCTGTTTCATCATTTCATCGACGCAATAGGCCAGGTCGGGCACGCTGTCGACCAGGGTGCCATCGACGTCGATGAGGATCATCTTGGGTTTTATCAGTTTCATAAAATGCTTCAACGCAAAGTCGCAAAGACGCCGAGACCACAAAGAAACAAATCAAAAAGACTTTGCGCCCTCTGCGTCTTTGCGCCTATGCGCCTTTGCGTTGGATTTTTATTTCCCCGCTTTGGCCAACTCCTCACGGAAGGCCTTGATCACGGAGTCATAGGTATTGGGATCGCTGTCGGAAGCGGCGCCGAACACGGCGGAACCGGCCACAAACATGTCGGCACCGGCCTCGGCGATCTCGCGGATGTTGTCCACTTTCACGCCGCCATCGATCTCGAGACGGATGTCACGGCCGGAGGCGTCGATGATCTTGCGCGCCTCACGCAGCTTGTCGAGGGTGGCGGGAATGAAGCTCTGGCCACCGAAGCCGGGATTGACGGACATCAGCAGGATGATGTCCACCTTGTCGATGACGTACTTGAGCACGTCCAGTGAGGTGGCGGGATTGAACACCAGCCCGGATTTGCAGCCCTCGCCCTGTATCAACTGCAAAGTACGGTCGACGTGCTCGGAGGCCTCAGGGTGAAACGTGATGTACGAGGCACCGGCGGCGGCAAAATCAGGAATGATGCGATCCACCGGCTTGACCATCAGATGCACATCGATGTCGGCGGTGACGCCATGCTTGCGAAGGGCCTCGCAGACCAGCGGGCCGATGGTGAGATTGGGCACGTAGTGGTTGTCCATCACATCGAAGTGGACGATGTCGGCACCGGATTTGAGGACGTTATCGACCTCTTCACCGAGACGGGCAAAATCCGCCGATAGAATCGAGGGAGCAATCTTGAAATCAGCCATGGTTAAAGTCTCTCGTTAACGGGTCGTGCGGACAAACCGGCCCACACGCACAAAAAATCGAATCGCGCATATTACCCTATTTGGGCGGCTTTTTCAGCCGCTGTGTGCAGGAACAGCCATGGCCATGATCCTTTGATGACGAATCTTGTGGGAGCGGCTTCAGCCGCGAAAGGCTGTTCGACAAAGGCTTCGCGGCTGAAGCCGCTCCCACATACCCTGAATCAAAAACCCCGAGTCTCCTTGATGCGCTCATAGGCGGTGCGGATTTCGTGGGTCTTTTGCTGCGCTAGCTTCATCATTTCTTCCGGCAGACCCTTGGCCACCAGCTTGTCCGGGTGGTGCTGACTCATGAGCCGGCGATAGGCCTTTTTCACCTCGCTGTCCGTGGCATCTTCGCGGATATTGAGGATGGCATAGGCGTCTTCCAGCGACGGGCCTCGACTCTTCCCGCCATCCTGGAATGCGTGCATCTCGGCCTGAATCATGGCATCGAGACGATCGAAATCGGTCTGCGAAAAACCCAGCAGGCCGCAGACGTGCAACAGCACCTGCCGCTCGTCAGAATCCATCGAGCCGTCGGCATAGGCGGCAAAGAACTGGATTTCGAGGAACATCTGCAACAGGTTGCGCTGCCCAAGGGTAACGCTGCGGAAGCTTGCCAGGGTGGCGTCCAGATCGAAGTCCGCGGCCTTGCCCTGGTTGAACAGGCGCATCGCCTCACGGCGTGCCGCCTCGGGCAGGCCCATGCGCGTCATCACCTGCCGCGCCAGGGCGATCTCTTCCTCGGAAACACGCCCGTCCGCCTTGGCCAGGTGGCCCATCACGGAAAAGGTGGTCTCGAAGAAGGCCTGCTGCGCACGCGCTTGATTCACCACCCGCCAACTGGCGGAAAAGCCACCCGCGCTGCGCGACAGCCCGCGGTCAAACTGATGACCGAGGAACACGCCGATCAGGATGCCCCAGATATTGTTGGTGATCAGATAGCCGAATACACCACCGATGATTTTTCCCAGCAAAATATAATCCTCAGCCGGCAGCGCCTGTCGGCCCGCTGCCTGTCAATAAAAAACAGTCGCCAATTATACATACCTTGAGCACAAAGCTCGGCTGCTATCCCGCGACAGCTGCGCTACAATGTTGAGCAAGCGCCAGACAGCCATTGAATCACATTATATTTCAGAGACATAACATGCCAAGCACGCCGGCAACGCCGCCCCAGCCGCCCGCCTTCGTGCGCTGGTTCCGCGACTCCGCCCCCTACATCAATGCCTTCCGTGGCCGCACCTTCGTCGTCATGTTCGGCGGCGAGGCGGTGCAGGACGCGCAGTTCGCCGGCCTGATCCACGACCTCGTCCTGCTCAACAGCCTCGGCATCCGCCTGGTGCTGGTCCATGGAGCACGGCCGCAGATCGAATCCCGGCTAAAGGCACGGGGCGCCGACATGCACTACATCAACGGCCTGCGCATTACCGACGATGAGGCGCTGACCTGCGTCAAGGAGGCCGCGGGTAGCGTGCGAGTGGAGATAGAGGCCCTGCTATCCATGGGCCTGGCCAACTCACCCATGGCCGGCGCCTGTATCCGCGTCGCCTCCGGCAATGCCGTGATCGCCCGTCCGCTGGGGGTGCACGAAGGCGTGGACTACCAGCATACCGGCGAGGTGCGGCGTATCGACAGCGAGGCCCTGCGCGCACAGCTGGATCAGGGCTCGGTGGTACTGCTGTCGCCCATCGGCTACTCCCCCACCGGCGAGGTGTTCAACCTCAGCGCCGAGGACGTGGCCAGCTCCACCGCCATCGCCCTGCGGGCCGACAAGGTGCTGTATCTGGTGGAAGGCCCGGGCCTGCGCGACAGCCGTAAACGCCTGACGCGTGAGCTGTCGCTGGCCGAGGCCGAACAGGTGCTGGCCTCGCGCCGCAAGCTGCCGGAAGACATGCAGCGCGTACTGAGCAGTGCCGTCAACCTGTGCAAACACGATGTGCGACGCGTGCATCTGGTGCCGCGCCACGTCGACGGTGCCCTGCTGCAAGAGCTGTTCACCCGCGACGGTATCGGCACCCTGATCAGCGCCGACCGCTACGAGGGCACGCGCCAGGCCAGCATCGACGACGTCGCCGGTATCCTCGAACTGATCGCCCCGCTGGAAGAGGCCGGGCTACTGGTGCGGCGCTCGCGGGAACGGCTGGAAATGGAGATCGAACGCTTCACGGTGGTCGAGCGCGACGGCACGATTATCGCCTGCGCGGCACTGTATCCGCTGGATGACAGCGCCGTGGAACTGGCTTGTCTCGCCGTTCACCCGGACTACCGCGGCCAGGGGCGCGGCGACGCCCTGCTTCAGTATCTCGAACGGCGTGCCGTTGATACGGGCATCCGGCGCCTGTTCGTGCTCTCGACCAAGACCTCACACTGGTTCCGCGAGCGTGGCTTTGCACCGGCCGCCCCGAAGGCGCTGCCGGCCCGGCGGCAGGCCATGTACAACTACCGGCGCAATTCGAAGGTGTTCATGAAGGCGCTGGACTGATGCCCGCCAGCAGTCGTAAACGACAACAATCACGGACAAAAAAAAGCGGCCGAAGCCGCTTTCTGAATGTTTTATTATAATTATTTCGAATCCGGTAGTGTCCTCCCACCAGACGCCCCGACTCTACTGGATGGCCGCGAACGAGTCAACCGCAGCCTGAACCTTGACTGAACGGCCTCCCAACATGGTCATTCAGCACGATTTCCATCCACCACGGACGCCCCTCTTTAGATGCTGGACAAACTGCGCACCCACCTGGCCCACGCCGACGCCCTGCCTACGCTAGCCATTCTGGGGCTGCTCAGCGGCCTGCTGGCGGGCGGCGTGATCGTCCTCTTCCGCATCCTCATCGACTCGCTGCAAATGAGCTTCCTGCCCGGCGGCGACGTGGAGAACTACGAGGGCCTGTCAGCCTTCTGGCGCTTCAGCCTGCCGGCCCTCGGCGGCCTGCTCATCGGCCTGCTGTTTCAGCTCGCCGGCGGCGCGCAGGTAGGCGTGGTACATGTGCTGGAGCGCCTGGCCTATTTTCAGGGCCACCTGCCGCTGCGTAACATGCTGCTGCAGTTTGTCGGCGGCGCCATGAGCATCATCAGTGGTCACTCGGTGGGCCGCGAGGGTCCCAGCGTACACCTGGGCGCGGCCAGCGGCAGCCTGCTCGGCCAGGGCCTTCAACTGCCCAACAACAGCATCCAGACCCTGGTCGCCTGCGGCGCAGCTGCCGCCATCGCCGCCTCCTTCAACACCCCCATCGCCGGCGTGATCTTCGCCATGGAGGTGATTCTAATGGAATACACCATCGCCGGCTTCGCACCGGTAATCCTCGCTGCAGTGAGCGCCACCGCCGTGAGCCGCCTGGCGTTCGGCGCGGCACCAGCCTTCATCGTTCCGCCCATGGACATGGTCTCGCTGCTGGAGCTGCCCTACATGCTGGTGATAGGCATCGTCATCGGCTCGCTGGCGGCGCTGTTCATCGGCCAGCTGCAGCGCGTCACCCTGTTCGGCGCGCGCTTCCCCATCTGGCAGCGCATGACCCTGGCCGGCTGCTTCGTCGGCCTGTGCGGGCTGTTCGTGCCGGCGGTGATGGGCATCGGTTATGACACCGTGAACGCCGCCATGCTCGGCGAGCTGGGGCTGGGCTTTCTACTGCTGGTGGTGGCCGTCAAGGTGCTGGCCACCACCGTGGGGCTGGGACTGGGACTGCCGGGCGGACTAATCGGTCCGACCCTGGTGATCGGTGCCTGCGCCGGCGGCGCCCTGGGTATCGTCGCGGAGTACCTGTTTCCGGGACAGGTGGCATCGCCCGGCTTTTACGCCATGCTGGGCATGGGGGCGATGATGAGCGCCACCCTGCAGGCGCCCCTGGCGGCGCTGATGGCGCTGATGGAGCTGACCTACAATCCGCATATCATCCTGCCGGGCATGCTGGCGGTGGTATTATCGGATATCATTGCCAGCCACGTGTTCGGCCGTGACTCGGTGTTTCTCGTCCTGCTGCGCGCACGCGGGCTGGACTACCGCAGCAGCCCACTGGCACAGGCCCTGCGCCGCATCGGCGTGGCCAGCGTGATGAACACCTCGCTGGTCACCGCGACGCGCACCCTGAGCCGACAGGCGGCGGAAGACCTACTCATCGGCGAACCGCTGCACGTACTGGTGATGGAGGAGGGACAGCCGGTATCATTGCTGCTGGCGGCGGATCTGGCGCGCCACCTGGTCACCCATCGCAACGAGGCGGAGATCGACCTGCTGGAAATCCCCGCCCAGCGCGACGACATCCGCCCCATCGGCATGCAAGCCACCCTGCAGCAGGCGCTGGACGAAATGGATGAACACAACGTCGATGCCCTTTATGTCACACAAATCGGCAACAACAAAATCGTCGGCACCATCGCACGCCAAAACATCGAATCACATTATCGTTAAACCTGGATTAAAGAGAGAAAAAACCCATGCTGTGGATCAAAGCATTTCACGTCATTTTCATGGTGACCTGGTTTGCCGGGCTGTTCTATCTGCCACGGCTGTTTGTCTACCACGCCATGAGTGACGACGCAGTCAGCAACGAACGCTTCAAGGTCATGGAGCGCAAGCTGTTGATTATGATGCACATCGGTGGGGCGCTGACGGCCCTGTTTGGCCTTATCCTACTGGCCGGCTACGCCTGGGAAGCCTACAAAGGTGAGATATGGCTACACATAAAGCTGGCCCTGGTGCTGGCGCTGATCGGTTATCACATCTGGTGCCGGAAGCTGGTCAATGATTTCAAACACGACCGCAACACCCGAGGCAACGTGTTCTATCGCTGGTTCAACGAGGCCCCGGTGCTGGCACTGATCGGTATCGTGCTACTGGTGTACATCCGGCCTTGAGGGCAGAGGGGCAGGACCAAGGACTGAGTAGACAGGACTGGGTGGACAGGACTAAGGACTGAGTCCTGGAAGCTTAGTCCTGAGTCCTAACGGGGATACGGGTCACGTCTTTGATTTATGATACTTAATAATCCCGCTCACTGTAGAATAATGCAGCCCAAAATATTCACCTATTACCTTTAAGGTATATCCGCCACTCTGGTAGGCCTTGACGATGGCCGTGTTTCTGTCTTGACTGGTTGCTTCGTAAGCGCTCAATGGTTTCGGCGGTGGCCTTCTTTGCGCTAATGGCACCTCGCTCAGGTCTTGACCGCCATCCAGCCATGTTTGCATCTTTTCCACAAAGCTGTCGCTGCCAAGATAGACCTGATTTCGTATCTGCTTCCACGGCGATGGCTGGCCT
>JAJRWE010000061.1 GCA_024276955.1 Gammaproteobacteria bacterium | reverse complement strand
CAACAGTGCGAAGTGCAAGCAACGATCATGCACCAGGCCCTCGTCTTTGCAGAGCCAGTCCAATGCTTCGCCACATTGTGCGGATAACAAGGCCGTTGCCAATAAGCCTTTTTCATCGCCCTGTGCGGCTTTGAACCGGGTTATCAGTCCGCGTCGCAGTTGTGGTATGCCACTACGGGCGGCAAGCTGATCGAAAACGCCGCCTTCATACCGCGCATGGCCTTGCGCATCAACAAACAGATGCCGGTAGGCTTCCTGCCCGGGGTTGGCCAGAAAATAGCCGGCCAGACCCTGGCAGGCCGCTTTTGAATTCAGTCCGGCCAGCTGCGTGATCGCCTGTTGTTGTCTGGGTGGGTCCAGCAGGGCCAATGCAGGCAATAGATCAAACGGGGCTTCCTCTTGACCGAAGTGTGTCTCAAGTGCCTGTTTTTGCAATAACTCTTCATCACTGAGCCACAGCAGGTAAAAGACCATTTGCTTTTGTGTCACGCCAAGCTCAGGGTTTGCCAGCATGGGTAATAAGTGGGGTGTGAATTGCGTATGCGCGGCCAGTGTTTCGGCCAAATCAACAAATGCTGCCTCTCTGGACAGATTTTGAGGGTCGCCCGCACCGCCGCAGGTACAGTCTTCTTCGAGCCGTTCCTGGTTATATTCCAGTAACAGCTTGAGGCTTTGTTCCGGCATGGATATTCCTTTTCATTTTAAATCTCGGCCTCTGGCAACGCATTGCGCACGATGGCCAGCAGAGCGTTGACCTGTTCCATGTCCGGTTTTTCCAGAGGGGTGCCTGGTATGAATTTCGCCAGCGGCTGGTTCATCAAAGGGTGTATGAACTGGGTCGGATTGGCGATGCCAAGATGTTCGCGCAGTTTGAGCCAGGCCATGATTTCGTAGGGGTAGAGTTGGTTGTAGGTGTTATTGAATTCGAAATAGTCTTCGTCCGGGTCTTTTTCTTCTTCGGTCTGGGTCAGGTGGTAGTCGGCCATCTGGTTGATGTAGTCATTCACCCGGTCGATATCCGGGGTGTTCCAGTGTTTGAGGATGTCAGTGTAGATGAAGGGGATGTCATGAAACAACGGATGGCTATAGGCTTTTTTATCAAACGCAATACCCTGCCAAAGACAATGCAGTTCAAGCAAGAAAAAACTGGCGGTATCAAATGCGTGGCCATTACGGATTAGCCATCCACCTTTTTCCGCTGGCTTAAGACAGCGCTCACCAATGTCAATAGCTTCATCAAACCAGCCAACCAAAATACAGTTGCTCCAAAAAAGTAAAACTTCACCCGATGACATTCCAAGAGGATTCCGAAACCGGTTAAATTCCCCTTTGACTTTGGCCGCCTGATATCCACACCAGGCCGACTGGGCAAAGGCGGTTTTTTGCAGGACGGGGTCATTCAGGTGGACACAGGCATATTGGCTGTAGTCCAGGTACCATTCGCTCAGGGCTTTGAGGTAGTCATCAATCATGTAGTATTTTTCAGGGTTTTCCATCACTCCCTGAATGTCATCCTGCAGCATGTCCCACACACCACACTTCCCTGTATCATCAGGATATAACCAGCCTTTCTCTTCTATATAATATTTTTTCATCTCCCTGATCAGAGCCAAAACCTGTTTATTGGAGCTCATGCTGCTTTCCTCTTTTCTTTTCTTTGCGTTTCGTCTTGATTTCATCATGATTGTTTTTGCGGACCTGATATTATTCCAGCTTCCAGTCTTTACAGACTATTTCCGTGCCTATTTTTTGCTTGCATTTTCCCGTTGTTTTTCCACCCATTGCAAGCCTTCCCTGCTTGTTGACACGCTGCCCATAGCAGCCGGTGGGATCGTCTTCCAGTTGGATGCGGCAGACTTTATAGCTGATGTTTTGGACATTTTTCATTTCTTCTTTTAGCCTATTCAGTTTTTTTCTAAAGTTTGCATTACCCTTCATAGCCGCCCACCAACCTTTACCGCGTATCAACCCAGTCTCCATTGCTTTAATTCGGCCATCAACATATTCTTCCCCACCTTCTACCTTTTGTTTCTTTGACAAAGGCATCCCACCCCCCACCGCCGTACCCTTACTCTCCACAAACAGCAACTCACCCTTCTTGCCCTTAAAGGCATGATCAATCCCATGGCCACTGCTGTTTTTCAGACTTTGAGTATCCAGCGGTTCAAAATCAGCGCCTTTGTGGTGCTTTTCGATCAGGTATTCACCACACTCGCCTTTGGGTATCTGGCCTTTACAGATTCTTTTTCTGCCATCGCCCTTTGACTTGCCGCCATCGTTGCGGTCATTGCCTCCTCCGCCACCCTTGCCTTTCAATTTCAAGCCACTTCGGCCCCTGGAGGCGGCGGCCATCGCCAGACCGATGGCGATATCGATCTGCGGGGTTTGTTGGACAATCTCCGCGCCGGCCTGTTGCGCGGGATTGCTCGGGCTGAGCAGCCCGCCGTTACCGGAATTAAAGTGGTTATATACCGCATCGGGTGACATTTTAGCGCCTGACGCATCATAAAAATCAATGATGCCTTTTTCGGCAAACCATTGTGCCTTGATGGCATCATTCCTTCGCATCAGCTTGTTTAATATTTCCTTGCCTCCCCCTTTGAGTTTTTCCCACAGGCTGTCTTCATCCATATCCTCCGGCAGGATGTCTCCCGTTATCTTTCCCTCATCGGTGATATGCGCGCCTCCGCCGGATTCGCTGGTGGTCAGTTTCCCAACGGTGTTTTTGTTGTTCATGTAGAACAGGTCGTCTTCTCGCACCAGTTGCTTTTTGTTGATACACACGCTGGAAGAAGAGGTGATCGGCTCGGCCTTGGCGCCGACGGTGCCGGATTTGATGCCTTTTCCCTGGCCCGCTTCGTCGCCCTCAACCTTGACAGTATCGCTTTGGTCGTAGAGAAACGCGGGGTCGCCGTTGAAGTTGACGTTGCTGGAGACGCCGGCGGCTCCACCCAGATCGATACTGATGCCGTAGGGGATGGGGGGGCCTTTTTTGTCCGGAGTTTGGCAAACGTCCGGCAGCAGACTGACAACTTTGTAGTTTGCGGATTTTCGGGCGGCAAATTTATCCGTCATGCGGAGACTCCTTTGGGGGGGCATTTCGTGTTGTTTTTGTTGAGCCGGCTTCTGCACGATGATCGGGCGGGACGATCAACAGGGCTTCGGTTTTTGTGCTGCCGGTGGCGGCAGGGGTGCGGCTGCGCCAGGTCAGGTCGATCCGCCAAGCCTTGGGGTCGGGGTCTTCCAGGTTGATGAACACGGTGTCGAGCAGCAGGCGGCCAAGAATGTCGTCCTGGTCGTCAAAACGGTATTGATAGAACAGTTGATAGTCCGGCAGCTGGATGCGCCGCCAGGCGATGTTGGGCAGCAACAGACCGAGGGTGATGATTTCATTGCCTTTGAGATGCTGGCTGATCTGCTGGTCGTCTGCGGCGCCCTGATGGTAGGCATCATCGAAGTCCTTGGGTAAAAAGGGATGGCCGTGATTCAGCCATGACTCATCCATGCTGCCGGCTTTCTGCTGACGCTGCGGTGCAGTGCGGGGAATCCAGCTGAAGTGGGCGGGAACCTGTTCTTCTTCGGGCGTGGTGAGTGTTGTTGCCGGGGTGAGAATTTGCGGGGCGGGATGTGGGCCCGGTTTGTCGCCTGGCGGCGGCCAGCCTTTGCCATGCGGGTTGGCGGCAAAGGTTTTTGCCGGGGTCTCCGGGTCATATTCAGCGATGCGGCCACCGTAGGTGTTACCGGGGTAAAGATGAACCCGGGTTGTCAACTGCGGTTCACTCAGTTGCCAGCCTTGTCGATGTTTTTCCCACTGATGCTCACCGCTGACGTTGAGTTGTTTTTCCAGCAGGATGCCCTGATCGTTTTCCACCCGTATGCCGCAACGCCAGTGTGGTCGGGGTTGTTGGTTCCCGCTGTGGGCATGGCCATTGAAAATGATGTCCGTGGCCGGTTTATACGGGGCGTAGTCGGATTCGCGCTGCACGGGTTGGTTTAAATCATTGTCGTAGTAGCGGTCTTTGGCTTCCAGGCCGCCTTGCTCGGGATCAGGGCGCAGTATCAACAGGTCTTCTGTGTTTGTCGTATGGAGCCGGAATCGCCCGCGTATAATCGTGGTGGTGGTTAGGCGGCGCTTGACGTCAAAGTTGTCATAGGCGGTGCCCGGAAACGGGGTGTAGTTGATGAACATGGTCTGCCCTGGAGGTCTGTTATACAGGCGGGTTCAGTTGACATCGACGATCTTGCCGTTAATTTCGACCTGCTGGGCGCCGTTGATGGCGATCTTCACGCCTTCAAGCAGAATGGTGCCGTCGGCATTCATGGTGAATTTGGTTTTACCACAGACGATTTCATAACGTTTACCCACAATGGTTTGGCGCAAAATACCCACTTGCTCCGTGGAACTCAGGCCCACCGTTTCGTTTTTCGATGCACCGACACTGATCTGATAGCCCGCCCCAACGCTCAGCGCCTTGGCAATCAGGATGCTCTCGGCCTTGTTTTTCTTGATGGTCTCAACCTGATTACCGCCAATGGTGGTGGTTTCGTTGTTACCGACGTTTTCCGTGCGATCATGCCCAACGCGGGTTGTTTCGTCATTTTCAACGACGTTGTTTTGGTCTTTTTCCGCGTGAATGTAAATCTCTTCACTGCCTTTTTTATCTTCAAAACGCAGTTCATTAAAGTGCTCGCCGGTACCGCCCATAGAACTTCGGGTCTTGACGCCTGACTGTGTTGCATTTGCCGGCAAGTCATACGGCGGCATGTTGTCATCGTTATACACACGCCCGGTTATAATAGGCCGGTCATGATCGCCCTCCATGAAGGAGACGATGACCTCTTGCCCGATACGGGGGATGGCAATCGCACCCCAGCCTTTCCCGGCCCAGGGATGGGAAACTCGCATCCAGCAGGAGCTGTTTTCATTGGCTTCGCCGTAGCGATCCCAGTGAAACTGCACCTTGACGCGCCCGTGTTCATCGGTCCAGATTTCCTCGCCGGATGGCCCAACCACGATGGCGGTCTGCGGCCCCTGGACCAGGGGCCTGGGGGTGGTGCGCAGGGGCCGAAAGGGTTCCTGCGCATTGATGACATTGATGTCGCAGGAGTACACCTGACCTCCACCGCCGCCTGAGCCATAATCACCCGCTTCCAGCTTATAACTCGCCGAGACGATGAGGTATTCGATATTCTGATCCTCACGCGGATGATCACTCAGCTTGAATAGCCCACCCACGGTCAGGCCGCGGGCATCGCCATGGCCATTACCACGCAGGTGGTTTGCCTGTATTTCTTCCAGTCTGATGCGTGAATACTGATCCCCATCGCTGAATTCCTTGTATTCACCGGGATAGTCGTAAATCTCCAGGTCTGCCTTGGCGTGGTCGCGCTGTTTATTCGATTCGGCCAGCAGATCTTTTTTCGGTGCGGTGAAGTCGAAATCCTTGTGCACGAAGGTGCCGGGTTGCAACTGCTGCGTGACTTCCCAGGCATAGAGGTGTTCCTCTTCTATCACCGCGGACTCGATCGGCGGGTGATAGGAGACTTCTTCATAGCCCTCGACGGGCTCATGTGAACTGTAACTGTCGGCCAGCACCAGGGTGTGCTTGTCTTCTTCATGTTTGAAAAAGTAATAGATGCCCTCCTGTTCCATCAGCCGGTTGATGAAATTGAAATCGTTTTCGCGATACTGGACGCAGTTCACCCAGCTTCTGTAGCTGCCGCTCAAGGTGTCTTCAAAATCGGTATAACCGGCCTCGCGAAAGACTTCTTTGATGATGTCCGGCACGCTCATGTTCTGGAAAATGCGGCAATCTGTGGTTTGGGTAAGAAACCAGAACCAGGGCACCACGGTGGCCTGATAGTTGGCCGTGTGACCGCTGATACCGGTCTGTGCAAAGCGGCTGATATGGCCGTTGAAATAGCGCACACGGCCAACACCCACTTCTAAACTCACGGTGATGGTGTCACCAATCAGCTGGTTGAAATCGGCGTCGGTGGTGTCGCTGACCAGTTCCAATTGGTACTCGAACAGCTTGCCCAGTTCCTCACGGCCGCTCATGGTACATAGCAGCAAGACATCATCGCCGAGCGGTGTCTTGAGCCTGATTTCACGATTTTCCTGGGTGATCCTGGCCATCAGCGGTCATTCCTCCATCGTGCGGGCCTATCACAGGAAAGGCGTATTGCATCAAGTTGTGTTTTCACGGCCCACTATCCCACCATCTCCGCCGCTTCATCCACGTCCACGCAAACCAGCCGCGACACGCCCGGCTCGTGCATGGTGACGCCGTTGAGCTGATGCGCCAGCTCCATGGTGATCTTGTTATGAGTGATGAAGATGAACTGCACATGCTCGGACATCTCCTTCACCATGGCGCAGAAACGTCCTACATTGGCGTCATCCAGCGGTGCATCCACCTCATCAAGCATGCAGAAGGGGGCTGGATTGAGTTGGAAAATGGCGAACACCAGGGCCACTGCGGTGAGCGCCTTTTCGCCGCCGGAGAGCAGATGGATGGTACTGTTGCGCTTGCCCGGTGGGCGCGCCATTACCGTCACACCGGTGTCCAGCAAGTCGTCGCCGGTCAGCTCCAGATAGGCATGACCGCCGCCAAAAAGACGCGGAAACATGCCTTTGAAACCTGAGTTAACGCGCTCGAAGGTCTCCTTGAAGCGGGTGCGGGTCTCGCGGTCGATCTTGCGGATGGCGCCTTCCAGGGTATCCAGCGCCTCGGT
>JAJRWE010000060.1 GCA_024276955.1 Gammaproteobacteria bacterium | reverse complement strand
GGTGATGCCGGCCTCGATACGCGCCTCGGCATCGACGCGCCCATGGGTGGTGGTTGCAGGGTGAGTAATGGTGGTCTTGGTGTCGCCCAGATTGGCGGTAATCGACACGAGTCGCGTGCTGTCGATCAGTCGCCAGGCCCCCGCCTGGCCACCCTTCACTTCAAAGGACAGCACACCACCAAAGCCTGTTTGCTGCTGCACGGCCAGTGCATGTTGCGGGTGGGACTTCAGGCCTGGGTAGTTGACGCAGGTCACAGCGGGTTGCGTCTCCAGCCACTCGGCCAACAATTGTGCATTGCGGCAATGCGCCTCCATGCGAATACGCAGCGTCTCCAGTCCCTTGAGAAATACCCAGGCATTGAACGGACTCATGCTGGTGCCGCCGGTACGCACGATGCCGTAGATATCGCCACCCACTAGCTCTTCGCCACCCACCACCGCGCCGCCGATGCAGCGCCCCTGGCCATCGATGTACTTGGTCGCAGAGTGGATGATGATGTCCGCACCCAGTTCCAGCGGCCGTTGCAGGGCCGGCGTGCAGAAGGCATTGTCCACCACCAACAGACAGTCGTGGGCATGCGCCAGCTCGGCCAGTGCCGCGACGTCGGCGATCTCGGTGACGGGATTGGAAGGTGTCTCCAGAAACAACATCTTCGTTTGCGGACGAATCGCCGCCCGCCAGGCATCCAGGTCCGTCTGCGGCACGAAGGTGGTCTTGATATCAAAACGCGTGAGAATATTGTCGAACAACACCACCGTGGAGCCGAAGATGGCCCGTGAGGAAACAATATGATCGCCGGCCTTTAGGCTGCCGAGACAGGCGGTGAGGATGGCACCCATGCCGGAGGCGGTGGCGACGCAGCGCTCGCCACCCTCCAGCGCCGCCAGACGCCGCTCGAAGGCATTCACGGTGGGGTTGGTGAAACGCGAGTAAATGTTGCCGGGTTCATCACCGGGAAAACGTGCTGCCGCCTGCGCCGCACTTTCATAGGCATAACTAGAAGTGGCGAATATTGCCTCGCTGTGTTCACCTTCGTTGGTGCGCTCGTAACCGGCGCGCACGGCGAGGGTATCGAAGCCCAGTGTCGCGTTGTTCTTTTTGTCGTCGCTTGTCGCCATTGTTCTCTGCCTCATTCAAACCAAGTCAGGCCGTGGGAGCGGCTTCAGCCGCGATAGTTGTATCAAAGATTCTTCGCGGCTGAAGCCGCTCCCACAGGTTCTAAACATTTACTAAAACAGCCCATTCAACAGACACAAAAAAACCCGCCCGGCCATCGTCAATCACAGGCCAAAGCAGGTTTCCCTCGCTTTAGCTGCATTTGTTAAAGCGCCCGCAAGCTGACATCAAATCGGCGCTGTAAGACCAAGATTAGTGAAGGCATCCCTGCCTGTCAATCAGGCGCTGTTGTGCAGATCGATAACGGCGTTGTCTTCCTGTTGGCTGCTGCGTGCGCCGTCATTGCGGCGACCCTCGATAAAATCGAGGTAGTCCCGGGTGATATCGCCGGTGACATAGTTGCCGTCAAACACCGAGGTGTCGAATTTCCTGACCTCGGGGTTGCCATGGCGCGCGGTTTCAATCAGGTCATCGAGATCCTGATACACCAGCCAATCGGCGCCGATGGCTTCGGCAATCTGCTTGTCGTCACGATCGTGGCCCACCAGTTCATTTACCGAGGGCATATCGATGCCGTACACGTTGGGATAACGCACCGGCGGTGCGGCGGAGGCGAAGTAGACCTTGTTCGCGCCGGCCGCGCGGGCCATCTGGATGATTTGCTTGGAAGTGGTTCCGCGGACGATGGAATCGTCCACCAGCAGCACGTTTTTGCCCTTGAATTCCAGTTCAATGGCATTGAGCTTCTGGCGCACGGACTTCTTGCGCTGCTTCTGCCCGGGCATGATAAAGGTGCGGCCGATATAGCGGTTCTTGATGAAGCCTTCACGGTACAGCACGCCGGTGGCGTTGGACAGTTGCAACGCCGAGGTGCGGCTGGTATCGGGAATGGGGATCACCACGTCGATGTCATGATCGGGAAATATGCGCTCGATCTTTTTCGCCAACGCCTCGCCCATGCGCAGGCGGGCCTTGTACACGGAGATGCTGTCGATGATGGAATCGGGACGGTCAAAGTAGACGTGTTCGAAGATGCACGGATTGAGCTGCGGATCATCCGCGCATTGGCGGGTGTGCAGCTGGCCCTCGGTGTCGATGTAGACCGCCTCGCCGGGGGCGATGTCACGCACCAGCTCAAAACCCAGGGAATCGATGGCGACGCTCTCGGAGGCAATGATGTATTCCATCCCTCGTGCTGTCTCGCGCTGGCCGAACACGGCCGGACGAATGCCGTGCGTATCGCGGAAGCCAACGATACCGTGGCCGGTGATCATTGCCACCGCGGCATAGGCGCCACGGCAGCGGCGGTGCACGCCGGCGACGGCGGCAAACACGTCGTCTGCGGTGATTTTCAGTTTGCCCTGCTGCTGCAGCTCGTGGGCAAAGACGTTGAGCAACACCTCGGAATCGGAATCGGTATTGATGTGGCGACGATCGGCGCGGAACAGGTCACGTTTAAGCTCGATGGCATTGGTCAGGTTACCGTTGTGCGCCAGCGAGATGCCGAACGGCGAGTTGACGTAAAACGGCTGCGACTCGGCAGAGGAAAAACAACCGGCGGTGGGATAGCGCACATGACCGATGCCCATGCTGCCAACCAGGCGCAGCATGTGGCGGGTGTGGAATACATCGCGCACCAAGCCATTGTCCTTGCGCAGGAACAACCGCCCGTTGTCGCAGGTGACGATGCCTGCCGCATCCTGCCCACGATGCTGCAGCACGGTCAGGCCGTCATACAGTTCCTGGTTTACATTGTCATGGCCGACAATTCCAATAATGCCGCACATCAGGGGATAGCCTCTTGATACTACTGTTGAATTTACAGGCTATGGGACGACACCGCTAGCCCAGATAACTCTTGATCTCCGGCGCGACGTTTTCTCGCAGCCATACCGCCAGATCCTGAAAATAACCGATCGTCACAGACTGCTGCCACCACGGATCCTGCGGCATGGTGGTCATGCCCGCCAGCAGTACCAGCACCGCCACCACCACGGCGCCACGCGCCGCGCCGAACAGCATGCCAATCATGCGGTCCGTGCCGGTCAACCCCGTGCGCTTCACCAGCTGGCTCGCCAGCCGGTTGATCAGCGCCGACAGCACCAGCACGATCACGAACAGGATCACGAAGGCCACCCCGACGCGCAGGGAAGGCGCGGAAATACTACCGAGGAAGGCCTCTGCCAGCGGCTGGGAAAAGTGCAATGCCACCCATACTGCCACCAGCCAGCCGGTCAGTGACATGGCCTCGCGAACAAACCCGCGCATCAGGCTGAGCAGAGCCGAAACCACAATTATTCCGGGAATCAGGTAATCCACCCAGACCATCAGACACGACCTATCGTAAAATGAAACAGCGGCGATTCTAGCAGACCTTGCCGCGAAACGGGCACCTTCAGGGGTAACGCAGCACGATGCCCTTGAGTTTGGCGTCACGGGCAAGCTGCTGTTGTAATTTCTCCGCCAGATCACGGCGCACCTCCGGCCCGACGCGTACGCGATAGACTGACTTTCCTGCCTTGTCCTTCACCGCCTCGACAAACGTGGCATGTCCCATCTTGCGCAGCTTATCGCGCAGAGCGCGGGCATTTTTGGCGCGGGAGAAACTGCCCACCTGCACCACCCAGGCGGTGGCCTGGCCATCGCCCTTTTTGCTCACGGAACTCTCTTTCGGTGTGGCGGCATCGATAGGCAGATCGGGCTTGGTAATGGGCTTTTTCACGGTTTCAGCCGGCGTCTTTTTCGTTGCCGGTTGCGCCGTATCAGGTGCCACCAGATCTTCCACCGGCACGGGTGGCGCCTTGGCCACAGGGGGGGGCGGCGGCGGCTCCGGCAGGGGTTCGAAACGGTAATCAGGCTCGGCGGGAATAGCGCTACCCTGCTGCGGGCGCGTGTAACTGCCCTCGCCGGGTAACAGCATGGGAATAATAATGACGGCCAGCGAGACCAGCACCACGGCCCCGACCAGACGCTGTTTGAGTTGAATGTTCACGGAGGTCCTTAGCCCGAATCAGAACGTGATTATACGCGTTAAGCGAGGGCCACAGCCACTGTATAAAACGAGCCGAAGATCACTACCCGGTCGTTTTCATCGGCCGCGGCCAACGCCGCGGCCCGTGCCGAGGCCACGTTATCAAAGCACTGCCCTTTCCCACCCAATGCCTCGCACAAGCGTGCCGCCGTGGCGCCGCGCGGCGCGTCCAGCGAAGCCAGATACCAATCGTCCACCAGCGTGCGCAGGCTGGCCACGGTGGCGGTAATATCCTTGTCATCCAACATCCCCAGCACCGCCAGGGTACGCCCAGGACATGGCTGACGGGTAAGGGCCTGTGCCAGGGCGCGGGCGCTGTGCGGGTTGTGTGCCACGTCGAGAATCTGCATGGGGCGGCCCGGCAACACCTGAAAACGCCCCGGCAATTGCACCGCCAGCAGGCCGCTGCGCACGGCCTGCTGGCTGACCGGATACCGCTCGCCCAGCCATACCAGCACCATCAGCACACCGGCGGCATTGGCCAACTGAAAATCACCGCGCAGGGCCGGCAACGGCAGGGCGTTACGGCTCCGCTCGCCAGCCACCCAGCGCCACTGAACGCCTTGTACCTCGTAGTGGTAGTCACGGCCGGCGAGGGCCAGCGGCGCTCCCAGCTCGTCGGCATGCTGCAACACCGACTGCGGTGGCTGCGGATCACTGACCACCACTGGCCGGCCGGTACGCATGATGCCGGCCTTCTCGACGCCGATGGTCTCGCGATCACTACCCAGCCAGGCCACATGATCCACGTCCACCGGGGTAATCAGGGCCACATCGGCATCCAGCACGTTGACCGCATCCAGCCGCCCGCCCAGGCCCACCTCCAGCACGGCAATCTCCACCCCGCGCTGCTGCAGGCAATCGATGGCGGCGAGGGTGCCGAACTCGAAATAGGTCAGCGAGATGTCGTCGCGCACGGTATCGATGCGGTCGAAGGTGGCACACAACTCGGCATCGGTGACCGGCTCGCCGCCGATACGGATGCGCTCGTTGTAGCGCAACAGGTGCGGCGAGGTAAAGGTACCGACGTGATAACCGGCAGCATGTAGAATACTCTCCAGCATGGCCACGCTGGAGCCCTTGCCGTTGGTGCCGGCGACGGTGACGACGGTGAAGTCGGGACGCGCCAGATCCAGGCGCGTGAGCACCGTGCGCACGCGCTCAAGGCCCAGCTCGATCTCGCTGGGGTGCAGGGACTCCTGCCAGCGGAGCCAGTCGTCGAGATTGTCAAAACGCATAGAATAGATTTCATTCACGTAGGTGCGGGCCATGCCCGCGGTGATTCATACACCAGGATTTTGCTGGCCCATTACCATATCGTAGGTTTGCGCCGGTTCGTAGCCCAAAGGGTCAGACTCCGACGTTTTGGCACGTCCACTGGAATATTTTGTCCAGATCGTGGTTCGTTCCTCACACGATCTAACCTAATTCGTTATGCGATTTTTTCAACTTAACTTATTCCGTAACTACTTTTTAATAATGCGCTAAAAGCTTCTGCTAACTTTGCATCTCTCATATCGTAAAGCTAAGCCGCGCCGTTTTTTGGCGTCGGCTTGAGCGCATAGTTAGGGCATAACTGTTGGTAAAGAAACTCTGGTGCAAAGTCGGCCCCGCTTGGCCATACGATCGTTCCAAGCTCATCATTTAGTGTTAGCTCTGCAAATTTGGCTGTATCTTTCAACGGTTCGAACATCTCGCCCCACAACTCGCTTTCAAAGTCGACTTCACCGTCGACTCCATCCGCAAACTTTAACCAGACACGGTAACCGCCCTGATACTTTGCTTCTTTCAATTTTGGTAACATATCATTACTCCAACGGTTTTATTTTCTTCAGCGCCTTCCTTTCCCGGGCCAAATTCCAGTCTTCAGTTAACTCGGATTTATGATATTCCCGCCACTCCTGAACCAATCCTAAAACACGAGGAGGCAAACGACCTTCAACAACCTCACCCGTTTCGATAGCGATAACCACTTCAAAATCTCCATACCTCGCATGAAAGTGCGGAGGATTATGGTCGTTATAGTACATCGCGATAATAATACCCAGGAATCTGCTAATTTCCGGCAAGATGTAACCTCCCAGTTATTTGGCCCTAACTTGTTAGTATCAAGAAAATTCGCCTTACTATTGGGATATTACCCGGAAGTTCAGGCCGATTCGCCCGGCAATCTGTAATATTCAGTCAATTCGCCCGGATATACTCATACTGCAAGGAATGTCGAGCATAAACGGCGTCGATCAGGCGGCGGGCTTGCCGGTGAGCATGCTCAGCACGTTGGCCAGACGGTCGCGCATCTCGCGGCGGTCGACGATCATGTCCACGGCGCCGTGTTCGAGCAGGAATTCGCTGCGCTGGAATCCTTCAGGCAGGGTCTGGCGCACGGTCTGTTCGATGACCCGCGGGCCGGCGAAACCGATCAGGGCCTTGGGCTCGGCCAGGTTGAGATCACCAAGCATGGCCAGACTGGCGGAGACACCACCCATGGTGGGGTCGGTCATCACGGAAATGAACGGGATGCCACGCTTGCTCATCTTCGCCAGGGCCGCGCTGGTCTTGGCCATCTGCATCAGGGAAAACAGGGCCTCCTGCATGCGCGCGCCGCCGGAGGCAGTAAAGCAGACGAAGGGGATGTTGTGCTCAATGGCGGTGTCGACGCAGCGAACGAAACGCTCGCCCACCACCGAACCCATGGAGCCGCCCATGAATTTGAACTCGAAGGCCGCAGCCACCAGCGGCACACCCTTCACCTGCCCCATCATACCGATCAAGGCATCCTTTTCATCGGTGGCCTTCTGCGCCTGGGTCAGGCGATCCTTGTACTTTTTCAGATCCTTGAACTTGAGGGCGTCCACCGGCTCCAGGTTTTCACCGATCTCCACGCGTGGCTCTTCGTCGAGGAAGGCCTCAAGACGACGACGGGCGCCGATGCGCATATGGTGGTCACACTTGGGGCAGACATCCAGATTGCGCTCCAAATCGGCGCGGTAGAGCACCGCGTCGCAGGCCGGGCACTTGGCCCACAGGCCCTCGGGGACGGCCTTTTTCTGCGTGCTATCGATACGGATGCGCGAGGGGATTAATTTTTCCAACCAGCTCATGGTGACAACCTGTCTCTGTTAGGCGTCCATCGCCGCACGCATGCGGGCGAGAACATCGGTAATTTCCCGGGTGATTTTATCGCTTTGGCCGGCATTCTGCTCGATCTTTTTCACCAAGGCACTGCCCACCACCACGGCATCGGCCACGTTGGCTACGGCGGCCGCGGAATCGGCATCCTTGATACCGAAGCCGACGCCGACAGGCAGGTCGGTGTGACGGCGGATCTGCACCAGTTTGTCGGCCACGGATTGCACGTCCAGGCCGCCGGCGCCGGTGACACCCTTCAGGGCCACGTAGTAGACGTAGCCGCTGGCCACCGCGCAAATCCTTTCGATGCGCGCGTCGTCGGTGGTGGGTGCGAGCAGGAAGATGGGGTTGACGCCGTGGCCGCGCAGCGCTACCAGCAGGTCGTGGGCCTCTTCCGGCGGCAGATCGACGCTGAGCACACCGTCCACCCCGGCCTCAGCGGCGGCTCTGGCGAAGGTCTCGTAGCCCATCACCTCCACCGGATTGAGGTAGCCCATGAGCACCACCGGGGTGCTGGTGTCCTGCTGGCGGAACTCGGCCACCATGGCCAGCACGTCGCGCAGACGGGTGCCGTGCTCCAGGGCACGCTCGGCGGCGCGCTGGATCACCGGGCCGTCGGCCATGGGATCGGAAAACGGCACGCCGAGCTCGATGATATCGGCCCCGGCGGCCACCATGGCGTGCATCAAGGGCACGCTGATAGCGGGCTCCGGGTCGCCTGCGGTAACGTAGGGAATGAGGGCCTTGCGACCCTCGGCCTTCAGTTTGGTGAAACAGTCTTCGATTCGACTCATGTCATTTCTCGGTCAATTGGCCATTGGATCTCGGTACCGGCCATAAAATCTCAACGCAAAGGTGTAAAGACGCCAAGAACGCAAAGATTTTTTATTTGTTTTTCTCTGCGTCCTCTGCGTCCTTTGCGTTCATTACTCTCAACGCGATCATACCTTGATGCCCTCCAGTGCGGCCACGGTGTGGATGTCTTTGTCGCCCCGGCCGGACAGGTTGACGATGATGATCTGCTCCCTGTCCATGGTCGGCGCTAACTTGCTGGCATAGGCCAGGGCGTGGCTGGATTCCAGCGCCGGCATGATGCCCTCGACGCGGGTCAGGTTGTGGAAGGCGTCCAGGGCCTCGTCGTCAGTGATAGCCACATACTGGGCGCGGCCCTCGTCCTTTAGCCAGGCGTGTTCGGGGCCGACGCCGGGGTAGTCGAGACCGGCGGAAATGGAATGGGTCTCGATGATCTGGCCGTTGTCATCTTCCATCAGATAGGTACGGTTGCCGTGTAGCACGCCGGGGCGGCCGGCACACAGAGGCGCGGCGTGGCGGCCCGTATCCAGCCCGTCGCCGGCGGCCTCGACGCCGTAGATGGCCACGTCGCGATCTTCAAGAAAGGGATAGAACAGGCCGATGGCGTTGGAGCCGCCGCCGACACAGGCCACCAGGGCATCGGGCAGACGTCCTGCCTGGTCGAGGATCTGCGCGCGTGCCTCGCGGCCGATGATGGCCTGGAAGTCGCGCACCATGGCCGGATACGGGTGCGGGCCGGCGACGGTGCCGATGATGTAAAAGGTGTCGTCGATGTTGGTGACCCAGTCGCGCATGGCCTCGTTGAGGGCATCCTTGAGGGTCTTGGAGCCGGATTCCACAGAGACTACCTCGGCACCCAGCAGCTTCATGCGATAGACGTTGATGGCCTGGCGGGCGATGTCCACCGCGCCCATGTCAACCACACATTTCAGGCCCAGGCGCGCCGCCACGGTGGCGGTGGCCACGCCGTGCTGGCCGGCGCCGGTCTCGGCGATAATGCGGGTCTTGCCCATGCGCTTGGCGAGCAGGGCCTGGCCGACGGTGTTGTTCACCTTGTGCGCACCGGTGTGATTGAGGTCTTCGCGCTTGAGCCAGATCTGCGCGCCGTCGAGCTGTTGGGTCCAGCGCTCGGCGAGATACAGCGGCGAGGGGCGGCCGACGAACTGGCGCAGGTCCGCGTCCAGCTCATTGAGGAAATCGTCGTCGCTGAGGTATTTGTCGTAGGCCTCCTGCAGCTCGCGCAGGGGCACCATCAGGGTCTCGGCGACAAAGCGTCCGCCGTAGGGGCCGAAGTGGCCGTTGTCGTCGGGCAGACTGCCCTCGGCCTGTTTGATCTGTACTGTCATTACTGCTCCATTGTTCGTTGTGCGCGTATCGGGCGCCATCAACTTCTAATTGGATCACTGCCAAAAGACATGCGCCACAGAGACACGGAGGACACAGAGAAAACTATTTCATAACGGAAGCTGTTATTAACCGTTTTTGAATTCTCTGTGAACTCTGTGTCTCTGTGGCAAAAAAACTTTCAACTTTTGCGCCGGCCATTCTCGTTACACCGCTCTGCGGTGTAACGCAAAAGGATAGATCATTCTACCGTGAACAGCGTGGCGCTGAGCGCCACCCGGTGTGTGACACCGCAGAGCAGTGTCACAAGTCCTTGCTTGCCTTTGCGTTCTTTGCGCCTTTGCGTTGAAAAAAAACCGCTACACCCCATCCGCCTGCCGCACGGCGGCGACCAGTTCAGCCATCTTCGCCGCATCCTTGATGCCCTTCGCTGCCTCCACGCCGCCACTGAGGTCGACGGCCCAGGGCCGCACCACGGCGATGGCTTCACCAACGTTGTCCGGCATCAGGCCACCGGCCAGGACAATGGGCAGATCCAGACCCGACGGCACCCGCGACCACGCGAAGGACTCGCCGGTGCCGCCCGGCATGCCGGGACGATAGGCGTCCAGCAGCAACCCGGCAGCACCGCGATAGCGTTCAGCCTCGCGCTGCAGATCGACGCCCTCACGCATGCGGATGGCCTTCAGCCAGGGACGGCCGAACTGTGCGCAGTCGTCCGCGGATTCATCGCCGTGGAACTGCAGCAGGTCCAGTGGCACCTGCGCCAACACCTCACGCACACGATCGGCGGACGCATCGACAAACAGGCCCACGCTGCTCACAAAGGGCGGCAAGGCATCGATGATGCTCCGCGCCCGGGCGATGTCCACGGCACGCGGACTGGGCGCATAAAACACCAAGCCGACGGCGTCCACGCCCAGCGCGGCGGCCTGTCGGGCGTCATCGGGGCGGGTAAAACCGCAGATCTTGATTCGGGTTCGCATGCGTGGGCGGCGCGTTTCGGACAATCGCGCAGATTACCAGACCAACCGGGTGTTGGACAGACGCGGGATGCCGAACTCGGGCGGATAACCCACCGCCATCAGGTACAGCCCGTGCGGCGGCGCGGTCACCCCGCCGGCGGTGCGGTCGCGCGCCTCCAGCACTTCGCAGGCCCAGTCCGTCGAATGCTCGCCGGCGCCGATGTCCATCAGTACACCGGCAATATTACGCACCATGTGGTGCAGGAAGGCGTTGGCCTCGATATCGATGAACACCAAGTCATCGTGACGCGAGACATCCAGCCGAGTAATGTTGCGAAACGGGGTGTTGGACTGGCAGGCGACGGCGCGGTATGAGGTGAAATCCCGCTCGCCAAGCAGGTGCCCGCCGGCCTCATTCATGCGTGCCGCATCCAGCGGGCGGTATTCCCAGGTAACGCGACCGCTGGCCAGGCTGGAGCGCACCGGGCGGTTGAGGATGACGTAGCGATAGCGGCGACTGAAGGCGGAAAAGCGGGCGTGGAAGTCGTCACTCACGGGCTTCGCCCACAGCACGGTAACGGCACGGTCGAGATTGGAGTTGGCGCCGCGAACCCATGAGCGCTCACTACGCTCAGCAGTGGTGTCGAAATGCACCACCTGCTCCAGGGCGTGCACACCGGCATCGGTACGCCCGGCGCAGACCAGCGTCACCGGCACATCGGCAACTAGCGACAGGCTCCGCTGCAAGACCGCCTGCACGGTGGGCAGATCACCCTGCTGTGCCTGCCAACCGCGGAAATGCTGACCGTCATATTCCACCCCAAGGGCAATTCGCATGTCAGTTCCGGATTCGATGAGGGAGATGAGAAAAGAAACGAGTCATTTTACCCGCCAAGCACCGTAAACAGCGCCACCAACAGCAGTGGATACAACCATTGTATCCACGGTGGATTACTGGGCCGGGGCACCTCGATGGCCACCGCCGGTGCCGATTCCGCCTGTTCGATCACCGCCGTTACCAGTCGCTGTGCCGTGGCGCCAATACGCCACAGGCGTGCCTTCAGGCTTGCAGGGCGAATAGCCGCCGGGGGCTCATCGTCACGCGACCGGTGTCGATAGATCACCTGCACGCTGTCGACGGCATCCAGAGTCAGGGCGATACGCACCGCCAGGCGTTCTCGCGGCAGGCCCACCCAGGCCAGTGGCATCAGGCACCACAGGATGGCCGATATCAGCGCCGGGCGCGGCGTGGTACGCAACAGCAGGTTGACCGCAAATACGATCAGCACCAGTGAGGCAATGCGCTGCCCGCCCTCGACCAGCCCTTCCACGGTCGGCCCCCAGGGCCAGACGGAGAACAGCAGCCGCCCCGGCGTGAACAACAGATACACCAGGGCGATAGATAGAAAAAACCAGCGCATACGCCGAAGCATGCGCAATGCCAGCAACAGCCGCTCTCTCGGCCCCGGCAGGTACAGGGCCACCACCAGCACAGCGCCCGCAAGCAGGGTCGACGCACCGCCAAAGGCAACGGCGGTGGCATAGATCAGGAACAGAATGATTTTGATAACAGGATGCATGGGTGTCCGGGATACTCGGCCGGGAACAGGCATTCCACGGCTCAGGCAAAAAAAGGCGCAGCCCCTGCAGGCCACGCCGTTGATTCTACCAGCAGTCGATCAAGCTAGCCGATCTGCTCCAGCAAATCCTTGGCCTGCTGTTTCTGGGTATCGTCGCCTTCTTCCAGCACTTCGTCGAGAATGCTGCGTGCGCCGTCACCATCACCCATGTCGACATAGGCCTTGGCCAGATCCAGCTTGGTGCCGATTTCATCGACTTCACCAAACATGTCATCACCGAGCAGCTCGTCTTCGAGATCCTCACCGAGGGTCAGTTCGTCTGTGACCGCCTTGTCTTTGTCCGTATCCGGTTGTTCGACCTCAAGACCTTCCACACCTTCCTCGACAATCAATAGATCGCTTTCAGCCACTTCTTGGTCCAGTACAATATCAAACTCGCTGCTATCCGCCTCTTCGGCCGGGC
>JAJRWE010000059.1 GCA_024276955.1 Gammaproteobacteria bacterium | reverse complement strand
TAGAGTTCGGTCAAGCGGATATCCAGCTCTTTGGCCTCGAAGGGCACGAGAACTTCATCGCGGCGTAGAGCATCCAGTGCATGTTGCTTGTATAAATCTTCGTTCGTACGTGATTCGTGAATAGTACGATCACGAACATCAGCGCCAGTCATTAACTCGGGCCGTGGCTTGAGTCGAAGTGTATCGCCATCCGCCAGACGGTCTTCCAGTTGGCCTGGATCAGGGGTATCCAACTTAATCGCCCGCTTGCTGGCTTTGAAATTGAGCAGGTTGTTACGCAGCGATAGATCCAACAACTTGCGTTGCCACATATCTAGCCGGTCAACGGGCTTGGAGGAAAGTTCTTCGGTGCGGCGAATTTCCTCATCAGGCAGATCCGGGGCCTCATCAAAAACCGGTTCCAACTCTTCCTGGGTTTCGTCTGCGGGTGCAGTCGCAACATCTCCAGTAGCCAGGGGCTTTATTCGCTGCATTCTGGCCCGTTTGATGTCCACCACCAGTTCAAACTTTGTTTCTTCCTCTTCGGAGATCTGCTTTTCGCCTTGTTCGATGGCACGTTTGAGCGAGGGTGCAGGCCGCTGGATTAATAAGGTGGTTTCAAACACAATCAACTCTTTGAGCTTTACTCGCTTTCTCAACGCAGTAATATCATCGACAATGACCGTTGAAAACTCTTCTTCCTTCAACCAGACACCAGCAAAGGCATGCCCCTGGGTAAAAATAATCACAGGGTTCAAACCACACTGCTCCAGCACAGCGCAAATCAATAACGTGGTATCCAAACAGGTCGCAAGCCCTGCGTCGGCAATTTGGCCTGGAGTACGAATTTTTTGACCCGCGTGTTCAAAACTGGCAGGCGGTTGTGCATAGTCCAACCCCATAGAACCGATGGCTACCCAGATGGCTGAGGCTAATTCCCAGGCACGTTTGGGACCACCCTTGTAACCATCCAACGAAGCCTCTTTTTTATAGTGACGCAGAATCGCTGCCGACTTTTTCAGCAATCGCTCGACCAAAATTTCATTAGGCAAAACAAAAGCGGCAACCATCTCAGGCATGTGGTCTATACCACCCCATTGGTTACGGGGTAGCAATTCGATATTTCGTTCAAAGTCAGCAATGGATTCGTCTTTATCCGCCAGGGTTAAGGAAATCTGCACCGATTCCGCTTCATTCAATCTCGCCAACATGGCGCTGTCTAGCTGGAGGTCACGTTCCGAAATGTGAAATTTCTGCCCCATGGAAACCGTATCGATACGCCATGTTCTGGTTTTGATGAAAGAGGGCGAGGAGCTGAGCGTTAACTTCAGATTACTTAAATCCCGCTCACTGTCGTTGATGACGGCCAACTCCAGGAGAATAGGGACAGAGTTTTGGAAAAAGGCCAAATTGAATTTTGGCGCGAGTGCTGCGCTGATACAAATAGAATTACTTTTTGTTTCAAGGCCATTAGAAGACTCTGGTGTAGTAACAGATTCCATGTGTTCCCCCTAACACTTTATGGTTTCTTCATTATCTACCTATATCATACGGGGAATGTTCACCCTAGTTTTTTCGCTAAATCCTCAGCCTTGAGGTGCGTATTGCGCTTGAGCATATTGATGTTCGCCCATTGCAGATTAATCAGCTCACCGCGACGCGCCCCGGTCTCTAGTGTCAGATGGGTAATATCTTCATCAATATAACCACCATATTCTGTGGTCTCCTTCAGTAGGCGCTCTTGCTCCTCCGATTGTAAACGGCAGTCACGGCCCTTGCCCTTGGGTGGCATAGCAACTGAATCAACGGGGTTGCCACGGGGTGGATAGATATTCCACACGTTGTTGGGCCAGCTTTAATATGCGACTCAGTAGCGACATCTCTTTGCGCACCGTGTCGCCTTTGACCGTTTCCAGCCGCATATCGCGGAGTTCTTTATACGCTCAAGTTTCGGGGTTCAGTTTCGGCAGGGGAGTTAACGTAACTCGTTGATATTATAAAAAAATGCTATTCCCTGGCGGCTGGATAATGAATGCGAGGGCCAAACATCAATTTAGCTTTTTTCGAAAATAATAGAAGCAGTATTAATAGGCACTTTCAGTGATGCAACAGGATATTTTTCAGCCCAAATCCAGAAAAATAGCTTTAGTTTCAATTCGTTAGATTCTTTCCCCTGATTGGGAGGACGAACCCCGAAACTTGAGTTTTACGGTAAGTGGTGTAATCGCTGCCAGTACCCGGTCACCCAGTTTATCTTTGGGCAACTTGCCTCGCACTTTGATATCCGCTGCGGACTTTTTGCTGGGGGCTATCTCAGTGATGTCCCAATATTGTCCCAAATTGGCAATGGCAATAAAGGAAGATGGCGCGCCTGACAGGAGTCGAACCTGTGACCCCCGCCTTCGGAGGGCGGTACTCTATCCAGCTGAGCTACAGGCGCATTTCGTTGAGCGATCCCCGATCGGGGTGCGTAGGATATCGCTTATGGGGCGGGACGTCCACGCGGCTGTCGACAATCATTTGTGATGTTTGGCCGGAACCAAAATCACCCACCGCCTGCCGATGCCGTTGAACCCCGGATAAAATTCACCGACGCCAGGAACGTCCCAGCGGACATCTGCTTGCACCTGATGATTGGCAGCCCTACTGTTTTTGTGTTTTCATCCGGCAAGGATCCTGAGTTGCGGGCTGAGGCGCTGGCAAGTGCCACAACGGACAGCGCGAAATATTCAACCGAGAGGCTTGCCGCGGCAGGGGCATTCACTCAATGCGTCCAGCGTCATCAGGGGCCTGCTATTATCTGTCAAAACAACATCGGGGCCTGCCGTTATCTGCCAAAATAAGGAGACATCCGTGACCAAAAACAGCGCTAGCGCCAAGCAAACCCTCTCTGAAGCCGATGCCGGCAGCGAGGGAAGCGTCGACAAGATCCGTGACATCCTCTTCGGCAGCCAGATGCGCGACTACGAGCGTAAATTTTCGCAGCTGGAGGAACGGATCATGAAAGAGGTCAACCGCCTGCGCGAAGAGCAGGAAAAACGATTGGCATCCCTCGATCAATCCATCGATCGCGAACTGAAATCCCTGGTCAAGCGCCTCAGTGGCGAGCACGATGACCGACTGGCGGCGGAGCAGGATCTCTCCGAGGCCCTGGCGAGCCATGCGGAGCAACTGCGCGCAGAGCTGGCGGGCCTGAATGAGAACCTGAAGCATACGGCAGGTGAGCTGCAGCAGCAGATCGAACAGCAGTCCCACAGCCTCAATGAGGAGATCGGCGCGCGACAGGCAGAGACTGGTGACCAACTGGCACGCGAAACCGGTAGTCTGCGCGAGCAAAAGGTCGACCGCTCCGCCCTCTCCGCCCTGTTTAACGAGCTGGCGGCGCGGATCGCCGACGGCCCCCTGCAGGAAGGCGGCGGGAAGGCCTGAGATGACCGCCGGCAAGTCTGCCGCTCCCAGGCCGGGCGGCGGGGACAACGATCTCAGCGCCCTGCGACGCCTGTTGCTGCGCCCGGAGCAGCGCCGCATCGAGGAACTGGGCGAGCGACTGGAAAACCCGCAGCTGCACGCCCGTGACGTCAGCCGGGTGCTGCCCGAGGCCCTGTGCCTCAGTGCAAAAGACCGCGACACCCTGAGCGATGCCCTGACCCCCACCGTTGAAACCATTATTCACGCCTCCGTGCGCCGCGACAGCCGTCGCTTCGCCGACGCCCTGTTTCCGGTCATCGGCCCCGCCATCCGCAAGGCCATCGCCGAGACCCTGCGCCAGATGTTGCAGAATCTCAGCGAGGTGCTGGAACACAGCTTCTCCCGCCGCGGCCTGGCCTGGCGCTTCGAGGCCTGGCGCAGCGGCCGTCCCTTTGCCGAGGTGGTGTTGCTGCACAGCCTGGAATTCCGTGTCGAACAGGTGTTTCTCATCCACCGCGAGAGTGGTGTGCTTCTCCAGCACCTCAGCGCCGGCAACGTGGCCTTCGAGGATGCCGGCCTGGGCTCGGCCATGCTCACCGCCATCGAGGACTTCGTCCACGACTCCTTCGCCATAGGCGGTGAGCAAACCCTCGACAGCATCCAGATGGGCGATCTCACCGTGCGGGTGGAACAGGGTCCGGAGGCGATTATCGCCGGCGCCATTCGCGGCAACGCCCCGCAGGAACTGCATGGTGTGTTCCACAAGGCCCTGGAAACCATCCATCAGCAGCAGGCCGAGGCCCTGCGTGACTTCGCCGGCGACCCGGCGGCCTTCGAGACGGACGAGGTGCAGCAAACCCTGCAACAATGCCTGCAGGCCCGTTACCACGAGCAGACCCGGCGCATCTCACCTCTGCTGGTAACGCTGTTACTGCTTTTACTCGCCGGCGGCGGCTACTGGGCCTACACCGGCCTGCGCGAACAACAGGCCTTCGAGGCCTACCTGCAAGGCCTGGATCAGGCACCGGGCATCGTGGTGACCCGCGCCGGGACCGCCGGTGACGGCTACCGCGTGCAGGGCCTGCGTGACCCGCTGGCGGCCGATCCGCTGTCGCTGCTCGACGCGAAGAGTCCGCTGGACCCGCAACGCCTCGACCTCCACTTCGAACCCTACCAGGCCCTCATCCCGTCTTTCGTGCTGACCCGTCTCCAGCGCCTGCTGCAACCGCCGGAGACGGTAAACCTGGTGCTGGACGACGGTGTGCTGCATCTCACAGGCCAGGCACCGGCCCGATGGATCAACGAGGCACGCCGCCTTGCCCTGGCCCTGCCCGGCGTGGACGCGATCGACACCAGCGCTCTGCAAGCCTCGGGCCACGATGAACTTCAGGCGCTGAAAACGGCGCTGGGCGAGCAGGTGGTTCGCTTCGACATCGACACCGCCCGCAGCGAGGCCGATGCACCAATCCTGCAACGTCTGGCCCACGACCTCCAACGCCTGCAACGCCTAGCGCGGGAACAGCGGCAGACGGCAAGAGTGGTGCTGGTCGGCCACAGCGACGCCACGGGCACGCCGGCGCGCAACCTCATACTCAGCCGGCTCCGCGCCGAATGGTTGCATGCGCAGCTGCTCGCCCTCGGCGTCGACCCCGCCCTGCTCACGCTGCGCGCCGCCGGCAGCAGCAAGTCAGTGAGCACGGAGACAAACCCGGCGGGTCAGGCACAAAATCGCAGCGTCACCCTCACCATTCACCTCGCACCAAAGGAAGAAGCAGACCGATGATACGCAAGAAAGTCTGCATGCTGGGCGCCTTCGCCGTAGGCAAGACCTCGCTGGTGGAACGCTTCGTCAAGAGCCTGTTCAACACGCGCTACCAGACCTCGCTGGGGGTTAAGATCGACAAGAAGTCACTGGCCATCGACGGCCGGCTATTGGAGCTAATCTTGTGGGATCTGGCCGGCGAGGACGAATTCGTCAGCCTGCGCCTGCCCTACCTGCGCGGCACCGCCGGCCTGCTACTGGTGGTGGACGGCACCCGCCCGGAGACCCTGGACACCGCCCTCACCCTGCACGACAAGGCCGTCGCCGAAATCGGCGAGATACCCTTCGTCCTGCTGATCAACAAGGCCGATCTGGCCGAGGGCTGGCACATCGATCCGCGCGACATCGACCGCCTGGTGGCGCGCGGCTGGACGGTGCTGGAAACCAGCGCCAAAACCGGCCGCGGCGTGGAAGAGGCCTTCAGGATCCTCGGCAGGGAGATGCTGGCGTGATCGACGAGCTGCCGGCGGCGGTGGGCAGCGCCCTGCTCGACCTCGCCCTGCAACAGGACGCCAGCGCCTGGCTACAGGTCGGCAAGGACGGCATCCTCAACGACATGGGCGGAAAACTGGAACACTTCGGCCTCAAGGGTCTGGTGCCGGGCGAAGCAGCGGCGGAACAGCTGCTGTTTCTTAACGGCATGCTGCCTCTGGGCGACGGCCCGCTGACCCTGGCGGCGGTGGAACTCGGCCCGGATCGCCATGCCGACATCCACCTCCTGCCCGAGGCCAAACGCGACTGGGTGGTGCTGATCGACCGCAGCAACAGCCTCTACTGGCGCGCCCAGGCGCAGCAGAAGGCCAACGAACTCAATCTGCTACGCCGCCGTCTGCTGCGTCTGGAGTCCGCCCCCACGCAGCCCGCAACAACCACGCCAGGCATGATGGCAGCGCCCATCCTCTGCAATGCCCTCGATATGACGGTGCTGGAACGACAGGCGGACGGCAGCTTCCAGCTGGTGGGCGCGCCGCCGGCGGGATTCGAAGCCCTCTGCCCCGAGGCTTGGCGCATGGGCAAGGATCTCCACCCGCAGCGCACATTCCCCTTTCTGGAAAATTTCCTTGCCGAGGCCGAGGAAGTCTGGAACAAGGCGGCACAACCGCGCCGCTCCGGCCCCTGGGTAGAGACGGACGCACGGGGTGGCGAACACGCCCTGGAGGCCACCGCCGTGCTGTGGTCCGGGCGGCGCCTGCTCATTATCGAGCTGCTCGGCGAGCGTTACGAGGAGCATCGCGGCTTCCTGCAGATGGGGCGCGAGAACGCCCTGCTCAGGAATTATCTGGAAGAACAGGTGCACCTGCGCACCGCGGACATTCGTGCTCGTGAAGAGGAAATCGCCCTGCGTCTGGTCTGGGCGGCGGAATCCCGCGACGATGGCGAGACCGGCGCACACATCCGCCGCATCGGCCTCTACAGCGAGGTGCTGGCCAGCGCCATCGGCTGGGATCGGCCCAGCGTCGACGACATCCGCATCGCCGCCACCATGCACGACATCGGCAAGATCGGCATCCCCGACGTGGTGCTGCGCAAGCCGGCTCCGCTCACCACCGAGGAATTCGCCATCATGAAGACCCATCCGGTGATCGGCGGGCGCATCCTCGCCGGCTCCAAAAGCCCCATGCTGCAAATGGCCAAGGACATCGCCCTCAGCCATCACGAAAAGTGGGACGGCAGCGGCTACCCTTACGGGCTCGAGGGCGAGGCTATTCCCATGGCCTCGCGCATCGTCGCCCTGGCCGATGTCTTCGACGCCCTGGTGCACGAGCGGGTGTACAAGCCCAGCATGTCACCCGGCGCGGCCCTGGAGATCATGACCCTGAACCGGGGCCAGCAGTTCGACCCCAACCTGTTCGACGAATTCGTGCGCCAGCGCCGGCGCTTCGAGCTTATCGCCCAGGAACGCTCGGTGATGCTGTTCGAAGGCTTTCGCGGCAATCCCTGAGCGGCGCATCCATCGGGCGCGGTGGCCTGCGGTTATTTGCGATGCTTGGCGGGATCGAATTCCTCCGTCACCGGCACCGCGCTGATACGGGCCATGGTCTCATCCATCCAGGCCTCGCCGCGCTGGTTGATTTCTGAGGCGCTAAGACCTTCGGTCTGTATTGGTTCGCCGATGACCACGCGGATGGTACCGGGGCGCTTGACGAAAGAGCCACGCCCCCAAAATTCACCGGCATTGTGCGCCACCGGTACCACCGGTACGCCGGCCTTGGCCGCCAGCAACGAGCCACCCACGCCCCAGCGTTTGCGCACGCCTGGCGGTACCCGCGTGCCCTCGGGAAAAATCACCACCCAGATGCCGTCTTTCAGGCGCTGTATGCCCTGTGCGGTGATCTGCTTGACGGCCTTGCGCCCGGACGAACGGTCGATGGATATGGGCCGCAACATGGCCATTCCCCAACCGAAGAAGGGTACCCACATGAGTTCCCGCTTGAGCACCCAACACTGCGGCGGGAACAGTATTTGTAGGGCGTAGGTTTCCCAGGTGGACTGATGCTTGCAAAAGATGATGGCCGGGCCGTCGGGGATGTTTTCCCTCCCCTCCACTTCGTAGTCGATACCACACAGCCACTTGAGCATGTTCACGTTGTAGGCCGCATACGCACCCGCAAAGCGCGCCCGCCAGACAAAGGGCAGGGGAGCCATGAGGATCAGCCCCAGGGCGGTGACGACGGTGGACAGGATCATCGACAGACTGAACAGCGAAGAGCGCAGCAGCATCATGACGGCACCACCAGATCGTCAACGACGGCGGCCAGATCGGCATAGACCGGCACCTCAGCCAGGCCCTTGCCCGCTGCCAACGTGCGTTCACCCTTACCGGTTCGCACCAGCAGCGGGCGGGCGCCCACGGCGCGGGCGGCCTCAAGATCGCGCAGGGAATCGCCAATCACGGGCACACCGGTCAACGGCGTTTTGTAGTGTGTGGCGATCTGATGCATCAGTCCCGGCAGTGGCTTGCGGCAATCACAGGCGTCATCCGGGCTGTGCGGGCAGTAGAAAACCCGATCCACCCTGCCACCCTCTTCCGCCAGCAGGCGGGTCAGCTTGTCGTGCATGGCCCCCAGCGTAGCGAGATCGAACAGGCCCCGGCCGACGCCGGACTGATTGGTCGCCACCGCCACCGTATAGCCCGCCCGGTTGAGGCGTGCGATGGCCGCCAGGCTGCCGGGCAGGGGGACGAATTCGTCCACGGACTTGATGTAATTGTCGGAGTCTTCATTGATCACGCCGTCACGATCCAAAATCACTAATTGCATGCCGCTCCCGCAGGGTGGTTGTTCATTGCGGGCATTCTAGCAAAAGCGCAGCATCAATAATCGGCGCACATAAAAAAGCCGGAGACATCTGCCTCCGGCTTTATTGACCAAGAGCTTACCAAGATACTTTATTATTGGCCTATGATTATTGACTTATGACATCGCTACGACGAAAACATCGAGACGGCCGTCAGTAAAAACAGGCCCACGAACATGATGATGGTCAACTCCATTGGCTCCCCTCCAAGTTGGCTTGCGAAGCAGCCAGCTCCCTAGCTGTACCCCAAATCCTAGTCCATGACAGCCAATAGTCAATAAAAACAGTCAGGTTATTTACGGAACTCGGAGACACGGATACGGCCATTCACCATTTTCGATTCACGCTGCATGATCTTGTCCATCTTTTGCCAGAAGGCCTGCTTGAGGTCGAAGTCGGCGGAGATGGCGGTGCCGATGAGGAGGATGAACAGATCGGCCGTCTCCTCGGCCAGCTGCTCTTTCGGCTTGCCCTTGGTGACACAGGCACCGATCTCACCCAGCTCTTCGGCCATCAGCGCCATACGGTAGGTCATCTCCTCACCACCCTTGTTCTTGAAATCATGCTTGTCATGGAAAACCTGCACGGCATCGAGCATGGCCTGGTAAGAGTCACTGTGTTCCATGTCGGCCCCCGGTGCTTGGTGTGGCGGTTCGAAAATGGGGTGAATATTACCTGAATCCGTGGCCTCAGGGGGATGTAGAGTGCATAGCGGTCAAGCACAGGCGAAACCGTGACCCGAAAGATGGGCAGCATACTTGACCCGGGCCAGTCTTGCGCCCGCTCAAGCAGTTTGGAGTAGTCAAAGGGTCATACTCGAATAGTCATTAATTATGATCCTTAATTCGAGTCTGCCCCCTGATTCCCAATAGCTATTTAGTTTTAAATAAGTCCTCACATGCGTCACATACAAAATATTTTGTATCGTCACCACACTTTATCTGTCCTGTTGCACCAGCACGAATTTCCCACTCGCAAATCATAGATTTATATTTCAATGTCCCCTCAATATAACATGGTGCATAATTGTAGTGATCATGGATGACCTGATATTCAACATTTTTAGCTCGAAGGAAAAATTCTTTTGCCTCATTGTTGCTAAGATCTACATCCGAAGGACGGCAATGCTTAATATCTTCCGACCCGAAGTCAGCAACATAAACATCTGTAATATTATTGCCTTGAAAACCTGTGCCTGCACAAGAGGCGAGAAACATAGCAGAAAAAAAAGCGATTAATTTCGCATTCATTTCCAGACCGCCGTACTGGCTTCACCAGGATTTTTATACGAAACTTCCGGATGTTTATAGACATCGCTAGAAGTAAGGCTAAAATGATTGTAAAGTTCTTCTACCAGCCATTGAAGTGACATATTTTGTTGAGCAGTGATAGATTCATATGTCTTTTTGTCAATGTGCCTTCCAACAAGCTCTATACCAACAGAATCACTATTAACCGGGTATCTGTGAGGATATTCTTTTGACCGTTCATGTGAATCAAGTGCTTTAATCTGACTTGCCCAAGACATGGCAAGAATTTTAGCCATGCCAGCGCCATTGCAACTATTTTTATTAATGGTAAGGCACTTTGACTTAATTAAACGACCCACATGGTAACAGCGTTTATAAATGCTAGCTGTTTGGTAAATAAGACCATTCTTATCTATTAGGAAATGCGCACCATTACCCCCTGCTTTATATCCATTAAAGGTATGTTGAGCGGGGTGTAGCTACGACATGATGTAGATGTTTTAGTAGCATGCTCCAAATTGGCTCACTTTCCCCCAAAACTGATCCCACCGATTTGAACGCTCCAAGGTTCTTAAGCTCAATATGATAGATGCCCCCCTTTCACGCCATTTCATTCCTGATTGGC
>JAJRWE010000058.1 GCA_024276955.1 Gammaproteobacteria bacterium | reverse complement strand
TTCAGGTGCTCGCCGGTCTGGGCGTCGAAGATGAGCAGGTGGTGCTCCTGGGTTTCGATGCCGCCGGTGTCGATGACGTAAGCCCGTGTTTCATCCGGGCTGACGGCGATGCCGGAGGGGCGGGTCATCAGGTCCCGGCCGCCAAAGGCGCGCAGAAAATTGCCGTCTTTGTCAAACACGACGGCGCGCCTTGCCGAGTTGTCGGCAACATAGATATTGCCGCTTTTGCCGACGGCGATACCGATGGGCTTGCGGAGTTTGCCGGGGCCTTCTGTGCCAATGAGCTTGAAGTCCTTGCCCGGCACGTCAAACATGAGGATGGCGCGTTTTACCGTGTCTGTGACGTAGATACGCCCCCGGTGAACGGCAACACCATAAGGTTTTCCAAGTCCGTCGGCGCTTCCCATCGTGCCCGTCGCGAATCGACGCAGCGAATCGGCGGTGGTGACTTTTTTGACGTCGAAGCTTGAGGTGATGGTGCGCTCGTAATAGAAACGCGGTTCCTCGGGTGGTGGTGGATAGGCCAGTTCGAAGTCTTGCTTACGAATCTCGTCGCCAGCGCAGCCGGTTAGAAGTGCGATGGTCAGCAGGAATAGGAGGTGGTGTGTGTTTATTCTCATCATTTTGTATGGCAGGTGAAACATAGAACCTCTGCGTTGGCTCGAAGCAAGAGTGGGCGGGAAGGATCGTGCACGTTATGGCAGGTCATGCATTCTACATTCCCGTCATAGAGTTTTACACCATTTAGGAAGCCATCGGGGGTCTCCAGCGGACGGAAGTCCACGTCTTTGAAGCCAATGCCGGCATATTGCATGGAAATCGGGTGGTCATTGCGTAGGTCGGTGCCCAGCACTTTTGCGGTGATATCGTGCCCTACCTGGCCATTGTGGCATTTGCCACAGCTCTCGATATCGTCGTCCGAGCTGAGGCGCATATGCATAGAGGTGTCTTGACTGGGGTCGAAGATTACCGGTTTGAAAACGACCATGTCGATCGCCATCGTGCCGTCGTGACAGGACAGGCAGAGCATGCTGATGGGGTTGGGGGCGCTGGTTTTGTGGTCGAGGGTCGGGCTGTCGAACAGCTGGTAGCTGCTCAGTGCGGGTACGTAGCGGTTCCACCCATCGATGCCGCCAAAGTTGGCGGGGTTTGTGCCTGCTTCTTCCGGCGGGATGTGACAGTAAACGCAGGAGTATCCGTAGTCAGAAAAGGCGACGCCGGACATGGCGTTCACGCCCGCGCGCTCATTCAGACCGGTGAAGTCGTGCTTTGAACCCAGGATGGGGTCGCTGGCGCCAAGCACCGGGTCGCCAACAATCGCGGCAGCGAAGGTATACGTTCCCCAAACCGTCCCGGCCAGTAGCATCCCTGTCAATAGAGAGACGATGAGTGAAAATTTTGTGCTTCTAGCTAACCTGTTGGATTTTGGCGCCATAGTCATTGCCCGAAACTGCCGTTGGTATTATTTACCCTGTGTCGGCCTGTTGTGGGTATATTATTAGTCGGCCGTTATTAGTTATTGTTATATGGGTATTAATTATAGCGGGAGTCGCTGTACATACTCGTTGGTAGAGTAGCGTAATTTTTTTTTTTACGCCACAATCTGCGGGCTGCGGCGGGTGGTTACCGCCCGGCATCCTGTTCCTGTGTCGCGAATATATTGAGGGTAGCATGAAAAGATTAGTCCTGTGGTCTGGATTGGTGCTGGGTGGCCTGTTGGCGTCGTTTGCCCAGGCTGAAACGATCGATGCGGGGAAGCTTTACCGTGAAGGCTGTGCGATTTGCCACGGTGACGCCGGCGACGGCAAGACGGCGACGCAAAGTGGTTTGACCCCCAGCCCCAGGGACTTCACCAGCGCGAAGGCCGCGGCGGAGCTGACACGCGAGCGCATGATCTTTGCGGTTACCCATGGTCGGCGTGGCACGGCGATGATGTCCCATAAGGGGCGCTTTACGCCGGCGGAGATCGAGGCGGTGGTGGACTATGTGCGTGAGACATTCATGCGTGAGCCGACGGAAAAAGCGGCGGGCGAGCCTCCCCTGCTGAGCCTGGGCGAGGCGGTATATACCCAGAATTGCTCTGTCTGCCATGGCGACAAGGGCAGCACCGCGTACTGGGCCAGAAATGGTCTCAATCCCCCGCCGCGCGACTTTACCGGAGACGAGGCAAAATCCATTCTGACGCGCCAGCGGATGATCACTTCGGTGACTCACGGCAGGCCGGGCACCGGGATGCAGTCGTTCAAGGGCCGTCTGTCGGCCCAGGAAGTTGAGGCCGTTGTCAGCTATATCCGTTACAAGTTCATGGGCGTTGCGCCGAATCAGGATACGGGGCTTGTACCCAGGATGCAGCAAAACGGCTCAGCGCCTGCTGGCGCAACGCCGGCGGCAGCGGAAAACCGGCATGAACCCGCGCCCGTGGCCCCTGAAACCCCCGTGACAGGTGGGGTTTCCGTCCTCGTTGAGCCTCAGGCCGGCCGCTCTTCCCCTCATGCGGGTGGTATGCCGGCCATGGCAGGCATGGGCGGCGGTGCGTCCCCGGGTCACGAAGATGCTAACGATATGACCCTTCCGCTGCCGGGTGGACTGACGGGAAACCCGGTCAAGGGGCGTGATTTTTTCATGAAGAACTGTTTTACCTGTCATGGGATTAAAGGCGGCGGTAACGGCCCGCGTGCCTACTTCAATATTCCGCGCCCGCGTGACTTCACCAGCCCGGAATCGCGTCGGGTGCTTAATCGTCCGCGCATCTATGACAGCATCGCCAAGGGTCGTCTGGGCACGGTGATGCCGGCTTGGGGCAAGGTGCTGGATGATCAGCAGATTGCCGATATCTCAGAATTTGTGTTCCGCGCCTTTATTGAAGACGTCAAGGCCGGCGGCGTGGAAGCTGCAGTGGTGGAAGAGGCGCAACAGGAAGGGGTGCAAGAGCAACAAGAGGAAGAGGTCAAAAAAAAAGCCGATTAAATGTTGCTGGGAAGTCTGATGAGAAAGCGGCCGTCCATGAGCGCGGCCGCGATATCTATAACTTCCGCTGCTATTATTGCCACGGCTATTCCGGTAATGCCAAAACCCTGGCGGCGACCTTTCTGAACCCTACCCCACGCGATTTCAGTACCACCTACCCGGCGACGCTCAGTCGCAAGACCATGCTCATGACGGTGGCTCACGGCAGTGCCGGTACAGCGATGAAGGCCTTTGAAAATACCCTGACGGAAGAAGATATTGCGCGGGTGGTGGACTTTGAACGCACGGAGTTCATGGAACGCAAGGCGGAGAATACGCGCTATCACACACGGGAGAATGGCTGGCCCGATCACGAAGAGAAATATGCGCCCGCCTTCCCCTTTGCACTCGGTGATATCCCCATCGACACCCCCTGGGAATCTCTGACGCCCGAGCAGCGGCAAGGCAAGCGTGTCTATATGCTCAGTTGTATCAGCTGTCACGACCGGGCGAAGGTGCTGGATGAGGGGGCGATCTGGGATCCACGGCCGGTGTCGTACCCGCGCAACAGCTATTCACATCGCGCGGATGGACGGGCCGATACGGTGACCGGCGCGACGCCCTATGCCGAGCATGACATGACACTGCAGATTGCGGATCTCACGCCGCTGGAAAAAAAGGGGGAGGTTCTCTGGCTGGCAAACTGTGCCTTTTGTCATGGTGCGAATGGGACGGGTAAAAACTGGATTGGCAGTTTTCTCGAACCGCATCCGCGCAATTTGACGGATGAGGGGTTCATGTCGGGGATGACGCGCGAGCGCCTGCGGCATGCGATCCGTGAAGGCCTGCCCGGTACCACCATGCCGGCGTGGAAGTCGGTGCTGAGCGAGTCGCAGCTCGAGGCCGTCATGGCCTACATCAGCCGGGCCTTTCATCCCGTTGCCGGTATCGCCGGGGAAAATTAGATTGGCACCCCTAAGCTCCCATCTCTTTCCGTCATTGAACCGTTCCCATATCCAGAGGGCATTGTGCGCACGGCGCACGCTACGGGCAGATGTAGTGTGCGCCGTGCGCACAATGCGGGTAGGCTTTTCCTGTGAATTCCATAGCCCTGTAGCGAGCTGAGTAGTGGCAAACAGTTAATACCATTGGCGGACGACAAACAATAAATCATCCGTCCGCACCTCCTGTTGTTGCGCGGCAGGCCGGGTTTTTTGTGCCTGCGGTCAGGATAGGGCTTGCAGGCCTTTCGCTTTCGTGGCCCAACACTTACCATTGCCCGTTCAGCGAAACACACACGGGTAGGGGCTCATGATCAAAATTGGCATCGTTGGCGGTACGGGGTACACCGGTGTTGAGCTGCTGCGCCTGCTGGCGGCGCACCCTGATGCGGAACTGTCGCTGATCACCTCTCGCTCCGAGGCCGGCCTGCCGGTGGCGGAAATGTTCCCCAACCTGCGCGGGCATGTAGACCTGGCCTTCAGCGAGCCGGATCCCGAGGCCCTGGCCGCCTGTGATCTGGTGTTCTTCGCCACCCCCAACGGCGTCGCTATGCAGTCGGTGCCGGCGCTGTTGGCCGCCGGTGTGCGGGTTATCGACCTGGCCGCAGATTTTCGCCTCAAGGACACCGGGGAATGGGCACAGTGGTATGGCCAGCCCCACGCCTGCCCGGAGGTACTGGCCGAGGCGGTCTATGGACTGCCGGAGGTCAATCGTGAGGCCATCCGCAGCGCACGCCTGATCGCCAACCCCGGCTGCTATCCGACGGCGGTGCAGTTGGGTCTGCTGCCGCTGCTGGAACAGGGCGGCATCGAACCCGACCGCATTATTGCCGACTGCAAGTCCGGCGTCAGTGGCGCCGGGCGCAAGGCCAGTGTCGCCACCCTGCTGTGCGAGACCAGCGAGAGCTTCAAGGCCTATGCGGTGCCGGGGCATCGCCACTGGCCGGAGATTCGCCAGGGCCTGAATACCGTGGCCGATGGCGTGGGGCTGACCTTTGTGCCACATCTGGTACCCATGTTGCGCGGCATTCACGCGACCCTCTACGCGACGCTGACGGATGCCGGCGCCGACCTGCAGGCCCTGTTCGAACAGCGTTATGCCGACGAACCCTTCGTCGACGTGCTGCCCGCCGGCAGCCATCCGGAGACGCGCAGCGTGAAGGGCGCCAATACCTGCCGCATCGCCGTGCACCGGCCGCAGGATGGTGACACGGTGGTGATATTGTCGGTGATCGACAATCTGGTCAAGGGTGCCGCCGGGCAGGCGGTGCAGAACATGAACATTATGTTTGGCCTGCCGGAACAGGCCGGTCTGGAGGGGATTGCGCTGGTGCCCTAGTGCTCTTTTCAATGTGATCTTGCCGGGTTCAGTGTTCCTGTGGTGTGTGGTGACCGGATTGCCGCTGGGTTGTTGATGGCGGGATGTGATGGAAAGGTGTTTCGGTTGTTGGTGTCGGGTGCTGGCGAGCGGTAGCGAACCGCACCGTTCGCGTGGATCGGGTGTCGAGCGTTGGTCATTGAGGCGGTCACCGTTCCCGACCGATGCGGTTCGCTACCGCTCACCGGCATCCTACAAGGCGTTTTGAAAATTATTGCAGGCTGGAAAAAAACGGGTCTTTCGACCCGTATCCGGACTTTCAGTCCGTAAAACTAACCCACCTGCTTTAGCGGGTGGTTGTTGAGTACCTTGTTGGAGTACTAGGATTTGCCGCCAAAGCTATCATGTCTTCCCGCCTGATTATCAAATCGCATTCACTGCGGCAGCGCCGCGCCAAGCTGACGTTGCTACTGTTGGTGCTGGGGCTGGCTGGCTGGGGCGTTTTCCTGCTGGGTCAGCAGGCGGCGGGGCTGGACAACGGCAGCCTGCGTGCCGAGCGGGATCGACTGTTGGCACAACTGGATGAGGCCGAGTCCAGTAACCGGCGGCTGAGTAGCCGCGTGGCGGTGCTGGAACGTACGGAACAGATCGACCGTCAGGCCTATGGCGAGGTGGAACGCTCCCTCAAGCAGGTGCAGGATGAAATGCTCGAACTCAAGGAGGAGGTGGCCTTTTATCGCGGTATCGTCTCCCCGGCAGAGACCGCCAGTGGTTTGAGTGTGACCCGCTTCAGCCTGTTCGGCATGGGTGAGGCGGGCGTGTATCGCTTCAAGCTGGTATTGACCCAGCTGCGCACCAACAACCGTCTGGTCAAGGGCCATGCCCGCATCGCCATCGACGGCGTGTTGCACGGCAAACAGACCCAGCTTAGCCTGAAAGAGGTGTCCGGCGGCACTCTGGACCGGCTTAAACTGCGTTTCAAGTATTTTCAGAACATCGAGGGCGACATCGTCCTGCCGGAAGGTTTTCTGCCCTCGCGGGTGATTATTGAGGTGATGCCCGTCGGAAAAGGCTGGCAGCGTTTCAAGAAAAGCTTCGATTGGTCGGATATCATTGCCTGATTAATTTAGGTAAACCCATTGATAGGAGTAGCGTGCCCATGTTTCGAGGTCGCAAGTCAAAGCAGAATTTCCGGCGCCGTAATGCGCAGATCGACACCTTGATCGGCAGCGGCACGGTGCTCCGGGGAGATGTCCATTTCAAAGATGGCCTGCATATCGACGGCATGGTAAAGGGTAATGTCATCGCCGAGGGTGAGGGCAGCATGCTCACCATGAGCGAAGGGAGTTGTATCGAAGGCGAGGTGCGGGTGCACAATATCGTGCTTAATGGCGAAGTGAAGGGGGATGTGCACGCCCTGGAGCACATCGAACTTGCGCCACAGGCGCGGGTCACAGGTAATGTCTATTACACGCTCATCGAGATGGCCATGGGCGCCGAGGTCAACGGTAATCTGGTACATCAGCGCGAGCCGGCGGAGCCGGAGCCGGAACCGGATGTTGAGAGCGGTGAGGCGGCTGCCGACAAAACTTGACTGTTTAAGTCGGAAATGAAAAGTGCTATCATAGTATTAATGAATGCTGATGTTTGATGGGAGATAGTAGATGGCGACTGAAGCGACAACCGAAGCTGAGGCCCCGATTACCATTACCGACAGCGCGGCCAACAAGGTCCGGACGCTGATCGAGGAAGAAGGCAATGATGCGCTGAAGCTGCGTGTTTTTATCTCCGGTGGCGGCTGCTCCGGCTTTCAGTATGGCTTTACCTTTGATGAAACCGTCAATGATGGCGATACGGCAGTGGAAAAGGGCGGCGTGACCTTCCTCATCGACCCCATGAGCTACCAGTATTTGGCCGGTTCCGAGGTGGACTACACCGAAGGCCTGCAGGGGGCGCAGTTCGTGATCCGCAATCCCAATGCCAGCACCACCTGCGGCTGCGGTTCGTCATTTTCGGTCTGAGCGCACCGGCTTCAACAAAACAAGGGAGGCTACCGGCCTCCCTTTTTTGTTATCCTTAGCGGATTCCATTTTCAGCGTTACGCGGAGACTCCCCATGAGCGAATACCTGCCCGGACTGGCCGGGGTGCCTGCCACCCAGTCCAATATTTCGGATATCGACGGCGAAAAGGGTGTCCTCTATTATCGGGGTTATCCCATCGAGCAGCTGGCCGAACACAGCAGCTTCGAGGAAACCACCCTGCTGCTGCTGGATGGCGAGCTGCCGACGGCCGAGAGTCTGGCGGATTTCGACCATGAGTTGCGTGACAATCGTCGCGTCAAGTTTCATATCGAAGAGCTGATGAAGAACCTGCCGTCCACCGGCCACCCCATGGACATGCTGCAGACCGCCATGGCCAGCCTCTCCATGTTCTACCCGGGCAATGAGTGCCTGACCGGCAAGGACGTCTGTGAGGATCTCAACTACATCCACCGCATGACGGTGAAGATCATCGCCCGCATGGGCACCATCGTCGCCATGTGGGAGCACCTGCGCAATGGCTACGAGCCGCCGGCGCCGCGCACCGATCTCAACTACGCCGAAAACTTCCTCTACATGCTCACCGGCGAGGAGCCGGATCCGCTGCTGGCGCGTATCATGGACGTGTGTCTGATCCTGCATGCCGAGCACACCATTAATGCCTCGACCTTCTCCACCCTGGTGACCGCATCGACCCTGGCCAGCCCCTATAGCGTCATCGCCGCCGCCATCGGCACCCTGTCCGGCCCGCTGCACGGCGGCGCCAATCAGCGGGTGCTGGAGATGCTGCACGAGATCGGCAGCCCGGATCGGGCCGAGGCCTATGTGGAGGAAAAACTGGCCAACAAGCAGGTGGTCTGGGGCATGGGGCACCGCGAGTACAAGACCAAGGATCCGCGCGCAACCATTCTCCAGGGCCTGGTGGCGAAACTGAAAGAGGCACGCGGCGGCGACATCAATCCCCTGATGGAGACGGCGCTGGCGGTGGAGAAGGCCGCCGAGGAGCGGCTGGCGCACAAGGGCGTCTATGCCAACGTGGATTTCTACTCGGGTATTCTCTACCACGAGATGGGCATCCCTGCGGATCAGTTTACCGCCATCTTCGCCATTGCCCGCACCGCCGGCTGGCTGGCCCACTGGCGCGAGCAGCTGGGTGATAACCGCATCTTCAGGCCGACCCAGGTCTACACCGGCCACCCGGCACGGGACTACGTGCCGTTGGCGGGACGCTGAGTCTCACCGGACGAAAATGGAAAGGGGCCTGCCGGCCCCTTTTTTACTGCCCGTTGCGGTAAACGTAGGTTGGGCAAAGGAGCGAAGCGACGTGCCCAACGGGATGCATGGAAATGTTGGGCACACTACGCTTTGCCCAACCTACCTGGCTGGAACAGCGCTGAGGGGACTGGAAGCATTCGAACGAAAGGGGCCGTCTGGCCCCTTTTTCGTATGGTCCGGGTCCTTGTGGGTGTCCGCCAATGAACGCAAATCAACGCGAATATTTTTTCGCGTTACACCGCTCTGCGGTGTAACGCGACAAGTCTGGAACATTCGCTGTGGCTGGCGTGGCGCTGAGCGCCACAGGATGTGTGACACCGCGGAGCGGTGTCACAAGCCAGATGATTTGCGTTTATTGGGGTTCATTTGCGGACCATTGTCATGGTGTCAGCTTCTGCCCGGATAGATCGCCCCCAACACCACGGCCTCGCTGGCCCCCGTCACGGCCGGTAGATTGCCGGGCCGCGCAGCCAGGGCCTCGCGTGCCAACCAGGCGAAGGCGACGGCCTCCACCCAGTCCGCTGCCAGTCCCCGTTCATTGCTGGGGATGACGTCCATCGGTTCGAGATGTGCACGCAGGCGTGACAGCAGGTGGGCATTGTGCGCACCGCCGCCGCAGACCAGCAGTTCAGCGGCATCACTGCCTGCCTGCCGGATGGCCTCTGCCACTGAGATGGCGGTGAGTTCGCACAGGGTTGCCTGTACGTCCACCGCCGAGGGTGAGTGTTTACTCTCGCCCATCCGTGCCGCCAGCCAGTCGGCATTGAAGTGTTCCCGGCCGGTGCTCTTGGGCGGTGGCTGGCGGAAATAGCCATCACACAGACAGTGTGACAGCAGCGCCTCAGCCACCGAGCCCGAGGCGGCCCAGGCGCCGTTTTCATCCAGCGGTCGGCCCAGATGTTGCCGAGCCCATGAATCCATGAGCACGTTGCCAGGACCGGTGTCGAAGCCGGAGACGGGCTGTTCAGGGTTGGCGGGCAGCAGGGTAATGTTGGCCATGCCGCCCAGATTCAGCACCACGCGCGTGATATCCGGTGAGCGGGACAGGGCGGCGTGAAAGGCCGGCACCAGCGGCGCGCCCTGTCCGCCGGCGGCCATGTCGCGGCGGCGGAAGTCAGCCACGGTGGTGATGCGGGTGCGCTGGGCGATGCGGTTGGCGTCGCCGACCTGCAGGGTGAAGCCGGCACCGGGGCGATGGCGGATGGTCTGACCGTGGCTGCCGATGGCGTGGATTTCGGCGGCGGGAATGTCGGTCTGGCGAAGCAATTGCTGTACGGCATCGGCAAACAGCTCGCCCAGCGCAATATCGGCCCGGCCCATGCGTTCGATCTCGTCAGCGCCCGGCTGGCACAGTGCGGCCAGCTGCTGGCGCAGTGTGTTGGGCAGGGGATGGGTGAGGGCCTCGATGAGCCGGGGCGGGTCGTCGGCGAAGTCCACCAGCACGGCATCGATGCCGTCCAGGCTGGTGCCGGACATGAGGCCGACGAAGTACTCGTGGTCTGTAAACCCTTTATTGTCGGGTTCAGTTGGTCTGTCAGCGTTCATGGCACCAAAAGTAGGCGCTTTAGGCGAGGCGCGTCTTGCGGCAAATGGCCTTCGTCCTTTGCAAGAGACGCAACGCAGTCCATGGACGCTGACAGATCAACCCTTCGGGCGCTCCTGTGGTGCCCCACGGCGGTGTTGCCGTGCTTGCCAAGGACGAAGGCCATTGTCTGCGCACGGCGCCTTGCCGTGAGACACCACAGGAACGCTGAACCCGACAATAAAGGGTTTACAGACCACTTGGCCATCGGCGTGGCTTTACTCCGTGTGCTCGTTGGCGGCCACGGTGGTGGCGGTGAGCATATCCAGCTGGCTGACCAGTACGCGGGTCTTGGTGAGGAAGTCGGCGCGGTACTTGGCCTGAATGGGGGCGGCGGTGGGCAGTTTCACGGTGAGCGGGTTGCGATGCACGCCGTTGACGCGGAATTCATAATGCAAATGCGGGCCGGTGGAGCGGCCGGTGGTGCCCACGTAGCCGATGGTCTGGCCCTGTTTCACGCGTGCGCCACGGCGCAGCTTGCGATTGTAGTTGGACATGTGGGCGTAGAGGGTGCTGTATTTGCCGCCGTGCTGGATGATGATGGTCTTGCCGTAGCCGCCCTTGCGGCCGATATGTACGATCTTGCCGTCGCCAGCGGCCTTGATGGGCGTGCCACGGGGGGCGGCATAGTCCACGCCGTGGTGATTTTTACGCTTTTTCAGCGTTGGATGATAGCGCTTGCCGAAGCGGGAGCTGATGCGGGTGAAATCCACCGGGGTGCGGATGAAGGCCTTGCGCATGCTCTTGCCATCCGGCGTGTAGTAGTCACTGCGGCCGCCGGCATTGGTGTAACGCAGGGCGCGGTAGGTCTTGCCTCGGTTGGTGAATTCGGCGGCGAGGATGTCGCCGTCGCGCAGCTTCTCACCGTCGAGGTATTTTTCTTCGTAGAGCAGGGTGAAGTGGTCGCCTTCGCGGATATCGAGGGCGAAGTCCACATCCCAGCCGAAGATGCCGGCCAGTTCCATGACCAGGTTATCGGACAGGCCTGCATCCATACCGGCGAGGAATAGCGAAGAGCTGATTTTACCGCTGGCGTTGGCGACGCGGGTTTCCAGTTCGCGGGTGGTGGTGTGAGTGCCGAAACCCTCGCCCTCGCGCTGTATGTGCAGGGTGTTGAGGCGGTCGATCTCGACCACCAGTTGCTGCAATTCGCCGTCTTGCACGTCGAACTTGAGCGTCTGTCCCGGCATGATGCGCTTGAGCATGGCGGTGTCCTCGCCGGTTCGCATGAGTCGGTCGAGTTGCTGTGGGCTGATGCCCAGGCGCGAGAAGATACGTGCCAGGCTGTCACCGGAGCGCACGGTCTCTACCTGCCAGTCGATCGCTGGTTTCGTTACGGCTGCGGATTCTGCGGCGAAAGTCGCTTCGATGGCCTCATCGCTGGCCCCGCCGGGCAGGGTCAACGGCAGGGTGATGCGCGTCTCTATGGAGAGATCATTTTCCAGCAGTGCGCTATCCGCGTTGCCCGTGCTGCGGTTTGCGTCAGCATCGGCATCGGTATCGGTAAACAGGAGGCCTGCCGCAGCAAATAACGTCAGCCCGGCGGCCAACCCGGCCCACCGGGCGCGCTGGCGCGGGCGCTTCCGCTTCAGGGCAGGGTAGGCAGCGTTATCCAGTAAAGACTTGAAGTCCCTCTGCATCACTGTTTTTGGTGGTTTAGTATGGATCATGGCATCACTACGGCATTGATCTGTCTTTATATATCGGCGGCTGGCCTGCGTCAATGAAGAGAAATGTCAGGTTTTTACGCACCTTGTCGCGGATTCTTCAATAGTTTGTCACCTAGGTGTCAGCTGGCGGGGCTGTCTGTGGCAAATACTGTTGCCTGGTTGCGTCCGCTTTCCTTGGATTGATACAGGGCCCGGTCGGCCTCGTCGATGAGCTGTTCGTAATCACGGCTGTCTTCACGCAGCTCGGTAATGCCGAGGCTGACGTTGATGGTCAGGTGGGTATCGCCGAATGCCACTGGCTCGCTTTCGATGGCGTGTCGCAGGCGTTCAGCCAGCACCTTGCCGCCTCGGGTGCCGGTGTTCGGCAGCACAATGAGGAATTCTTCGCCGCCGTAACGGCCCAGAATATCGGTGTCACGCAGGCTGTTTTGCAGACGCCGGGAGATGATACGCAACACCTCGTCCCCAGCCAAGTGGCCGTGGGTATCGTTGACCTGCTTGAAGTGGTCGATGTCGGTGAGGATGACCGCCAGCGGATGCGCATAGCGTCGGGCGCGATTGAATTCCTTGCTCAGTGTTTCCTCGATGTAGCGCCGGTTAAACAGTTGGGTGAGGCCGTCGCGGTTGCCGACTTCGCGCAATTTCTGCGTGAGGGCCTTGAGTTGTTGCTGGTAGATACTGGCATCGGTGACATCGAACAGGGTGAAACAGACGTATTCCACTTCGCCTGTTGTGGCTTTTACCGGCATCAAAGTGCAGTTCTGTCGCATGCAGTCCACGCCACCGGTGACCGGCCGGTTGTGGGGGAATTTGAACAGGTAAGGGCGTTGTTCCCAGGAGGTGAAGGAAAAGTTTTTCAGGATGAAGACGTTTTCCACCTTGCGTGCCAGCCACTTGCGCGGCAGCTCGGGGAATTCATCAAACAGGTTCTTGCCGAGCAATGTCTGTGCCTTGCGCCCACTATGCACCTCCATGAACTGGTTCCACAGCACCAGTTTCATGTCGCGGTTGACGACGAAAATGCCAGCATGGGTACGGTCGACGATAAAGTCGAGCAGTCTGGGTGGCTGGCTATCCGTCATGTGAGAGGTGAGTCCCGATGGGGCTAGTGGTCCAACAAGTTTATATTGATGGATTCAGCGTTTCTGAGGTGTCTCGCAGCAAGGCGCAGTGCGCAGGCAATGGCCGTCTCCCTTGTCAAGCGCTGCAACGCCGCTGCGGGGTACCTCAGAAGCGCCCGAAGGGT